>NZ_SOGZ01000018.1:0-44351 GCF_004403145.1 Cryobacterium sp. TMT1-62
CCGCGGCACCGCCATCCGGTGCAGCCGGCGCATCCGGCGCACCGGCCGGAGTCGCCGCCACCCGGCCCGCCGCCGCGGCGTCCGCGCCGCTGACCAACCTGTCCCACCTCACGTTCCTGCTCGACACCGTGCCGCTGGCCACGGTGGAGGGGCACACCACCTACGAAATCGACGCGCAGCCCACCGCCCAGGCGCCGTGGACTTACGCCGATAAGCAGGCCGACGGCAGTTACGGCAGGGTCGGCGGCGGGTCGCTCGACCCCTCGACCGGGCACTGGAGCCAGGGCGCGTACAACGCCGACGACATCGCCCGCACCGCGGTCGTCTACCTGCGCCACTGGCAGCAGACCGGTGACGAGACCAGTCGCGAGCACGCCGTGCAGACGCTGCGCTCCCTCACCTACCTGCAGACCACGACCGGTCCGAACGCCGGAAACGTCGTGCTCTGGCAGCAGCCCGACGGCACCCTCACCCCCAGCGCCAGCCCGGTGGAACTGCCCGACCCGAGCGACTCGGCCGAGTCCTATTGGGTGGCCCGCACCGTGTGGGCCCTCGGCGAGGGCTACGCCGCGTTCCAGGCTGCCGACCCCGACTTCGCCGCGTTCCTGCAGGACCGCCTGCACCTCTCGCTCGACTCCCTCGAGCGCCAGTCGCTCGCAAAATACGGCACCTTCGACGTGGCCGACGGCGTGAACGTGCCGGCCTGGCTCACCGCGGGCGGGGCGGATGCCTCCGCCGAGGCCGCGCTCGGTCTCGCCGCCTACGTCACGGCCGTCCCGGACGACGACACCGCGCGCACCGCGCTGACCCGGCTCGCCGAGGGTGTCGCCGCGATGTCCTCCGGCTCCGCCACCGAGTGGCCCTTCGGCGCGATCATGCCGTGGAACAAGTCGCAGACCCTCTGGCACGCCTGGGGCGGACTGGCCCCGGCTGCCGTCGCCACCGCGTCCACGGTGCTCGGACGCTCCGACCTGCTCGGCGCCGCCGTCAAGGACGCCGCCCAGTTCACCCCGCAGCTGCTGGCCGCCGGCGGACCGGACAATGCCTGGAGCCCCACCCCCGGTGAGGCCCAGATCGCCTACGGCGTCGACTCCCGGGTGCAGGGGCTCGTCGCCACCGCCGCGGCCGCGAACGCCCCGGGGCTGCTGGACCTCGCCGCAGTGACCGCCGCCTGGTTCTTCGGCGCCAACCCGAACGGCGCTCCGGCCTACAACCCGGCAACCGGTACGGCCATCGACGGCATCGAAACCGACGGCCGGATCAACCCCAATTCGGGTGCCGAATCCACCATCCATGCCCTGATGACCATGCTCACCCTGGACGCGAATCCGTCGCTGAAGGTCAAGGCCCTCGGCATCGACGAAACCGTCTCCACCGTCGGGCTCAGTGTCGTCGAGGCCGAGTCCGGCACCATCACGGGCGGCGGGTCAGTGGTCACGCCGCCGTCGTCCTGGACCGGCGAGGCCAACCTCTCCGGCGGCGCCTACGTGGCGCTGGGCGCGGGCGACTCGCTGAGCATCCCGGTTCCCGCTGCCGACCAGGCTCGCAATGTCTTCCCGATCGTGAATCAGGCCGAGGCGGACTCCGGGGCCACAACCTGGGCGTCGGCGACGTCGACGCTGGGCAGCACGAGCAACGGCGGCGCGGGTGCTCAGGGCATCACGGATGCCCCCGGACGCCTGTTCCCGCTCACGCTCGAGCTGGCTCTGCCGGGGGCGGACACCGCGGTCGTCGGCATGGCCGACGGGGCGGCATCCGTTGACGCGCTGCTGATCCAGCCGCTGATCTCGACGATCACGGTGACCGGGTCGGCGGGGGAGTCCACGGTGTACGTCAGCGCGGCGACCGAGACCAGCGTGCGCACGGTCGGCGTGCCACGTGGCTACCGGCTGGCACAGGAGGCGTTCGATGCGACCGGCCAGCTCGTCGCATCCGTCGACAAGAAGGCGCCGAAGAAGGGAACCGTGACGGTCGCCGCCGGCGGGTTCACGGTGGCGAAGCTGGTGCGCAAGTAGGGGCCGGCGCCCTCGGGCTTGCCTGCGCGCCCGTGCCCGCGCGACGAGAGTCGCCGTTGATGCCGAGAGTCCCCGTTGCAGGGGCGACTGTCGGCAGAAACGGCGACTCGCGGCGGTGGCGGTGGCGGTGGCGGTGGTGGTGGGGTGGCAGGGGCAGGTGGCAGGGGCAGGGGCTAGGGGAGCGGCAGTGGCTCGGGGTCGACACCGAGGGTCGTGAGCATGGCCTCGACCTGATGCCGGATCTGGTCCCGGATGCGACGCACCTCTGGGGTCGGCTGATCGGTCGGGTCGGCCAGCTCCCAGTCCTGGTAGAGCTTGCCCGGATAGACCGGGCAGGCGTCGCCGCAGCCCATGGTGACGACGACGTCGGCGGCCTGCACGACGTCATCCGTCAGCGGTTTCGGGAACTCTTCGTCCAGGTTGAGGCCGAGTTCGGTCATCACCGCCATCACCGTGGGGTTCAGTCCCTTTGCCGGCGCTGAACCGGCCGAACGCACGTGCACCCGACCGCCAGACAGGGCCTGGGTCAGCACCGCCGCCATCTGGGACCGCCCCGCGTTCTGCTCGCAGACGAACAGGACCTCGGGGACGTCCTTCGCGATCGCGCCTTTTGCCTGGGCCAGAGCGGTCAGGCGGTCGGCGGCGTAGCGCCCCGTGTTGGTCACGAGGAACGCCGTGACCGTCGACGTGCGCAGGAGCGACGTGTACGACTCGAGCACGTACCGTTCGATCGTCTCGGCGCCGAACACGCCCGAGAACCGGTCGGTGAGGTGCGCGGCCAGCCGTCGCAACGACTCCTCGGGGAAGGCCAGTCCGGGCAGTGACCGACGCGCGCTCAGATCGCTCATGGCGGGTCGGACCTAGACCTGGGCGGGGAGGATTTCGGCGAGCAGGCCCTGGATGCGGGCCTTGATCTCGTCGCGGATCGGACGCACGGACTTGATGCCCTGGCCGGCCGGGTCGGCGAGTTCCCAGTCCTCGTAGCGCTTGCCGGGGAAGATCGGGCAGGTGTCGCCGCAGCCCATGGTGATGACGACGTCCGACTCCTTCACGGCCTCGGTGGTGAGGACCTTCGGCACATTGTTGGCGATGTCGATGCCTTCCTCGGCCATGGCCTCGATCGCGACGGGGTTGATCTGGTCCTTGGGCGCGGAGCCGGCAGAGAGCACCTCGACACGGCCCTCGGACAGGGCGGTCATGTAGCCGGCGGCCATCTGAGAGCGGCCCGCGTTGTGCACACAGACGAAGAGAACGGTGGGCTTAGCGGTCATGATCGGTGGTTCCTTCTTGATTTTCGGGGGGTGGACGGCGGGGCGGTGTACAGAGATCAGACCCGGTCGGGAAGCGGGTCGGCGGTGACGGCGGTGACGTCGATGTCGGTGACGTCGGTGTCGGTGACGGCGGTGTCGGTGACGGTGGTGTCGGCTGCGGCGGTTGCCTGCGCCGCGGCCCCTGAGAACAGCCGCGGCCGCAGCCACAGCGCCACATAGACGAGGGCGACGAGCGCCGGCACCTCGATCAAGGGGCCCACGATGCCCGCCAGGGCCTGGCCGCTGGTGGCGCCGAAGGTGCCGATGGCCACCGCGATCGCCAGCTCGAAGTTGTTGCCGGCGGCGGTGAACGCCAAGGTCGTGGTGCGCTCGTAGGAGAGCCCGGTGAGCTTGCCGGTGGCGAATCCGGCGGCGAACATGACAGCGAAGTAGACCAGCAGCGGCAGGGCGATCAGGGCCACGTCGAACGGGCGGTCGATCACCTGGCGGCCCTGCAGGGCGAAGAGCAGCGCGATCGTGAACAGCAGCCCGTAGAGGGCGAACGGGCTGATTTTCGGCAGGAACCGGCTCTCGTACCAGTCGCGGCCGCGGGTGGCCTCGCCGACCCGGCGGGACAGGTAGCCGGCCAGCAGGGGAATGCCGAGGAAGACGAGCACGCTGACGGTGATCGCCCGGATCGAGAACTCCGCGCTCGTGGTAGACAGGCCGAGCCAGGCGGGGAGCACCTGGAGGTAGAACCAGCCCAGCGCGGCGAACGCGATGACCTGGAAGACGGAGTTGAGGGCCACCAGGAAGGCGGCGGCCTCGCGGTCGCCGCAGGCCAGATCGTTCCAGATCAGCACCATGGCGATGCAGCGGGCAAGGCCCACGATAATCAGGCCGGTGCGGTATTCGGGCAGGTCCGGCAGGAAGATCCAGGCAAGGGCGAACATCAGGGCGGGCCCCAGCAGCCAGTTCAGCACCAGCGAGGAGACCAGGAGGCGGCGGTCGCGGGCGACTGCGCGGGCATCCGTGTAGCGAACCTTGGCCAGCACCGGGTACATCATCACGAGCAGCCCGATCGCGATGGGCACGCTGACCGAGCCGATCGTGAACGCAGCGAGCAGGTCGCCGACGCCGGGTGCGACGACCGCCAGTAGCAGGCCCAGGGCCATTGCCGCGAGGATCCAGACCGGCAGGAGACGGTCGACGGCCCCGAGCCGCGCCGGGGCGATGGCGTTTTGCGCGGCAGCCGGCTGCACGGTGGGCGGGGCGGTGGGCCGGGAGGTGGTCGATTCGGGGAAGGGCATGTGGCTCCGTGAGCAGGTAAGACAAAAATCGGCGGGTGGGACATAAAATCAGAGGTGTCGATAGGGAGTCTTCCCCAATGCATCGATGGATGTCAATTTATGGGAGATACTGTTCAGATGTCGTTCACCGAGACCCGTGCCGTGCCTGAGGCGTCGACCGCTGCGGTCGCCGTGGATCTCGTGACGGATGGCGCGGTTGCTTCGGATGTCGCAGATGGCACGACGGATGCCGCTGGCGCGGCCGCTGCCTGCTGCGCCCCTGCCGCGCGCGAAGCGATCGGCGCCGATGAGGCGGAGCGGCTCGCCCGGTTGCTGAAGGCCGTGGCCGACCCGGCCCGATTGCGTCTGGTCTCGCTGGTGGCCGCGCACGACGATATGGAGGCCTGCGTCTGCGACCTCACCGAACCCCTCGGGCTCAGTCAGCCCACCGTGTCACACCACCTCAAAGTGCTGGTGGATGCCGGTATCCTGACCCGCGACAAGCGTGGCACCTGGGCGTACTACCGGCTCGTGCCGGGCGCGCTCGGCACGCTGGCGGATCGGGTGCTCGGGCTCTGAATTTGCGGCTCTGCGTTTGTAGCTCTGCGGGTGCTGCTGTGCGTTTGTGGCTCTGCGTTTGTGGCTCTGCGGGTGCTGCTCTGCGGTTGCGGAGCAGAGTTTGCGGCTCCGAGGTTGCTGTGCTGAGTTTGCGGTGCTGCGCGTGCGGGCTAGACTAAATGGTTGAGCTTTCGGGCGATTGCGCGTGGCGTCGATCCTGGGCCGCCGGCCGGAACATCCGTGACCGAACTGCGCAAGCCCATTGCTTTATCAGGATACCGAGATATCCTCAACACTTGTGCGCGAAGCCCCACGTCGTGCGGCGCACTTGGACACTTCCTCCGAGGGAGCGTCGTTCCCCGTGGGATTGCTCTGCGCTGTGAGCGCATTCTCCGTCTGAGTGAGGTTCCGGCCCCCCACACCCGAACCGCGTAACCGCGCCGACGAGAGCTCTCACCATGCCCATTTTTCTCCTGTTCCCTGCCCGCCGCGTTTCGGCGGAAGGTGCCTATGCAGACGCCTAGGCTCAACAGGTTGCCCAGGCTCACCAGATTCACCCTGATCCCGCGTCAGGCCGCCGCCGGCGGATTCGCGATGCTTTTCGCCGGACTGCTCACGGTGGTCCTCGGCATTCCCGCACAGGCCTCGGAACTCGATGTCTACGGCTGGCTGCCGCCGGCCGCCGTGGAAGATTCGGTGCGGGCCTTCGCGGATGGCTCAGCGCGTGCCGCCGAGTCCGATCCCGCCGCGCGTGCCGCCGCCGCCCCTGATGCCTCCGCCGCCGAAGCGTCGCTACAGAGCCTGATGCCGAGTGCGGCGGCCACCGCCACCGTGCAGCGCGACGGTTTCACGGTCACTGATGCGCCGAAGCCCGAACCCATACCTGCCGCCCCTGCTGCGGTTCCGAGTGCCGACGATGCGGCCGCTCCGGCCGCCGCTGGTGCAGCCGTGCAGTGGCCCTTTCCGGGCTCGGTTCGCCTCTCCGATCCCTATGGTGCGCGCGATGCACCCTGCGGGGGCTGCTCGACGTTCCATAAGGGGCTCGATATGCTTCCCGGCGAGGGTGCACCTGCCCAGGCGGTTGCGGACGGCGTCGTGCGTGAAGTCTCCGCCACGGACAACGGCGGCTTCGGCGTCTACGCGATCGTCGACCACACCGTCGATGGACAGCTCGTCAGCAGCGTCTATGCGCACTTCCAGGCCGGCTCGCTGCAGGTCTCCGCGGGACAGTCCGTGGGCGTGGGCACGCACCTGGGCAACGTGGGCAGCACCGGCGAGAGCACCGGCCCGCACCTGCATTTCGAGATCCTGATCGACGGGATCACCCCGACGGATCCGTACGCCTGGCTGTCGGAGCGCGCCGGCCCGATGTAGTCGCGAGGGGCGCGCAAGTTCCTCGGAATGCTCGGGTTGCGCGGTTCGCGCGGTCTGCGCGGGGGTCGCTGCGTGCCGGCTGGAGCCCGTGCGGGGGTGGAAGGCCTGGCTCAGGCCGGCCAGTGCCCGGCTCAAGCCGGCAAGTGCCCGGCTCAGGCCGGCAAGTGCCCGGCTCAGGCCGCCTCGCCGGTTCAGTTCTGCGGCATTGTCCTGCTTGGCCCGCAGCATTTGCCCCGAACGAATTCGACGGAGATTTTGCCGATTCACCCCCGAAATCGTCGAAACCGGCCTACGGGCAGCAAAATCTCCGTCGAATTGGTTCCCACCCGGGATCCTGGGTGCCGAAGTGGGTGGCGGTAGCGGTGGCGGTTGCGATGGTGGGGGTTGCCGTGGGTTGTGGGCTCGTGTGGCAGCGACTCAGGCCGGCGTTGCCGGGAGGTCGAAGTAGAGATGGGCGTGAGCGCGGCATCCGTCGTTGAAGGCGGCGCCGCACGCAGGGCACGCGGTGGTTGCCCGGTAGTCGGCGATCGAGAGTGTGCCGCGGCAGACTCCGCAGAGGATGGCGTGCTCGGCCCAGAGGTCGGCCGGCCAGAGCCGGGCGACATGGGTCTCACCGGCGGAGTGGCACTGGTAGCACGGGTAGAAGCGCCCGCAGCAGAAGAATCTGATCGCCACGACGTCGAGCGCGGAACGGTAGTGCACGCAGCGGGTCTGGGCGTCGACGGTCTGTCCGTGGATCTGCATGGTGGTCCTTCGTGCGAGAGACGATCGCGACTGCACGTGGGGGCGGGGCGGCGCCGGGGGTGAGGCCGGGGCGTCGGGGGTGAGGCCGGGGCGTCGGGAGTGAGGCTGGGGCACCTCGCGGTGCCCCGAACCCCAGGCGCTACTCGGCGGTGGCCTGCGCTGTGACGAAGGCCTCGAAGGCGGCCGGGTCGTCGAGGGCGCCGGGGTAGGAGACGCCGTTGACGAGCACGGTGGGCGTGCCCTTGACCTGCTCGATGTCGGCGTTGGGAAGAGGGCCGTCGAGGGCGCGTTTAGTGGCGGTGCCGACCCAGGCGGCGAAGGTGTTCTCCGTGATGCAGGTGGCGACCTTCTCGTCGGTGACGCCCGAACTCGTGGCCAGGCTGACCAGGTCTTCGTCGGTCAGGCCCTCGGTGTTCTCCGCCGGCTGGTTCGCGAACAGGGCCGCGTTCAGGGCGAGCACGTTCTCGGGCTCATGGTTGGCGACGCACGCGACGGCGGCCGCGGCCCGGGTCGGGTACTTGCTACCGGCCGAAACCGGATCGAGGATCGAGATCGGGTGCAGCTCGAGGGTGGCGGTGCCCGCGGCGACCCAGCCGGCGATCTGCTCGCCGTTCGTGGTTTCGAACTGGCCGCAGAAGGGGCAGAGATAGTCCGCGTAGACCACGATGTTGGCGGTGTCGCCGAGGGTTGTCGGGTCGGTTGCGATGGGGTCCTCGTCGGCGGCCACGGAGACGGTCTCGACCGGGACGATGTTGGTGCCGTCGCCGCCGAGCAGCACGCCGTCGCTGGCCATGTTGAGCGGGCCCGGCGCCGCAGGTCCCTGGCTGCCGACCACGACGAGGGCCACGACCACGGCAGCCGCGATCAGGCCGGCGCTGATGCCGCCGCGCAGAAGCCAGCGGTTGCGCTTCTCCTTTTTCTGCTGCTCCTCGCGGAGCTGGCGGGCGCTTTCACGCGCCATCTCGCGGCGATCCTTCTTGGGGGGGACAGGTTTGCCGTAGACATTGCTCATGAACTAATGCACCGTTTCGTTGCGACTGGCAGGTAGCTCCAAGGTTAGAGGGTCCGTCTCCGGGGGAGGTGCAGCGGGGCTGTGAGGGGGCTGTGAGCGCTGAGCCCCAGCTTCGGGCGCCGTGGGCGGAGCCGGCTCAGGCCTGGGCGCGGTGGACTTCGTACTGGGCCCGGATGAGCGGGCGGCAGTCCGGTTCCGGCGCGGCGGCGAGGGATATCGGCCAAACCGGGCGGCTGCCGGTCAGCGCCCACGCGGCCTGGACGGCGGCGCCGTCGGCAACGTACTCGCCCGGGGTCGGAACCACGACCGGGCAGTCGAAGACCTGCGCCGCGATGGCCGCGACGACCGGGCTCTGCGCGGCGCCGCCGATCAGCAGCACCCGGTCGGCCACCACCCCCTGCGCCCGTACGGCGTCGAGGCCGTCGGCGAGGCCGCAGAGCATCCCCTCGATGGCTGCGCGTGCGAGGTTGGGCCGGGTGCTCGAGGTGAGGGTGAGTCCGAAGAGGCTGGCCGTCGCGTCCGGCAGGTTGGGCGTGCGTTCGCCTTCGAAGTAGGGCTGGAGGACGAGCCCTTGGGCGCCGGGTTCCGCGCTGAGCGCGAGGCTCCCGAGCTCGTCGTGCTCAACCCCGAGGAGCAGCCGCACCGCGTCGAGCACCCGGGCGGCGTTGAGCGTGGCCACGAGAGGCAGGGACAGTCCGCTGGCGTCGGCGAAGCCGGCGACGGTGCCCGTGGCATCCGTCGTCGGCTGATTGGTGACGGCGAAGACCGTGCCGCTGGTGCCGACGGAGACGATGACGTCCCCGTCGCCCGCGCCGAGTCCCAGTGCGGCGCCGGCGTTGTCGCCCGCGCCGACGCCGATCACGACTCCCGCTGGGAACGAATCCGACAGAGGGGCCGTGGTGCCGGCGGTGTCGCCGGGACCGAGTACGCGGGGGAGGATGGCGCGGTGCCCGAGGGCGCGTTCGAAGAGGTCGAGGTCGTAGGTGCCCGTGGTGGGTGACCAGTAGCCGGTCCCGCTCGCGTCGGAACGGTCGGTGGTCAGCTCGTCCAGTTGCGGCCCGAGGGGGCTCGCGTCGGCCGGGCCGTAGCCGCGCAGCCGCCAGGTGAGCCAGTCGTGGGGGAGGGCGACCGCGGCGACGCGGGCGGCGTTGAGCGGTTCGGCGTCGCGGAGCCAGCGCAGCTTCGTGGCGGTGAACGAGGCCACCGGCACGAGGCCCGTGCGCCGGGCGTACTCGTCGGCGCCGATCTCGGCGATCAGGTCGGACGCGGCACCGGCGCTGCGGGTGTCGTTCCAGAGCAGTGCCGGGCGGATCACGCGGCCTTCGGCGTCGAGCGCGACCATGCCGTGCTGCTGGGCGGCGACGGAGATCGCGGCGACATTCGCGAGCCCGCCGGCGTCGGCGAGGGCGGCGTGCAGCGCCTCCCACCAGCGCTCGGGGTCGACCTCGGTGCTGTTCGGATGCGACGCACGACCGCTGCGCACCAGGGCGCCGGTGTCGGCATCCCTGATCACGATCTTGCAGCTCTGGGTCGAGGAATCTATTCCGGCAACCAGTGTCATGGCTTCATTCTCCGCTCGGGGGTCGTGCGTCGTGGGGCATGGGTCGTGGGTCGTGGAGATTGGGCGTGGAGATTGGGCGTGAGGAGGGGGTGCGACGAGGGGGTGCGACGAGGAGGTGCGACGAGTGGGCAACTCAGGAGAAACGGATGCCGCGGGCCTGGGTACCGCGGGCACGGTGCGGGATCCGCGGGCCCGGCCGCCGCATCCGGAGGATCTCCCGCGTCAGCTACAGGATCGGACTCCTGAGTGAGCCATGGGACCAGCCGGAGCCCGGCACAGGGCCGGCCACCGTGGCCGGCCCCGCGCATCGGGATCCCGGTTAGCGGGCGCCGAGCAGGTGCTCCAGCGCCAGCTGCTGCAGCCGTACGAAGCCGAAGCCCTTGCCGCCGAAGTAGGCATCCGTGTCGAAGTCCTCGTAGGAGGCGCGGTCGGCGAGCAGGTCGTCGTAGCTTTCGCCGGCTGCCAGGGTGGGCGCGGAGAGCTCCGGCACGCGTGCCGCTTCGAGCATCTGCTGCACCTCGGGGTCGGCGCGGAAGGCCTGGGTGCGCTCCTTGAGCAGGAGGTAGGTGCGCATGTTCGCGGCGGCCGAGTCCCACACGCCGGTGATGTCCTCGGTGCGGCTGGGCTTGTAGTCGAAGTGGCGGGGGCCTTCGTAGGACGGGCCGCCGTTCAGGCCGCCGTTCTCGAGCAGGTCGACGAGCGCGAACGCGTTGTGCAGGTCGCCGTGGCCGAAGACCAGGTCCTGGTCGTACTTGATGCCGCGCTGGCCGTTCAGGTCGATGTGGAACAGCTTGCCCTGGTACAGCGCCTGGGCGATGCCGGCGGCGAAGTTGAGCCCGGCCATCTGCTCGTGGCCGACCTCGGGGTTCACGCCGACCAGCTCGGGCCGGTCGAGAGTGGTGATGAATGCCATCGCGTGACCGACCGTGGGCAGCAGGATGTCGCCACGCGGTTCGTTCGGCTTCGGCTCGATCGCGAAACGGATGTCGTAGCCCTTGTCGGTGACGTAGTCGCCGAGCAGGTTGACGGCCTCGCGGTAGCGATCCAGGGCCGCACGGATGTCCTTGGCCGAGTCGTACTCGGCGCCCTCGCGGCCGCCCCACATCACGAACGTCTTCGCGCCGAGCTCGGCGGCGAGGTCGATGTTGCGCAACACCTTGCGCAGCGCGAAGCGGCGCACGCTGCGGTCGTTCGAGGTGAAGCCGCCGTCCTTGAAGACCGGGGCGCTGAAAAGATTGGTGGTGATCATCGGGATGATCAGGCCGGTGTCGGCGCAGACCTGCTTGACCCGGTCGATCTGGGACTGGCGCTCGGCATCCGTGGAGCCAAAGGCGAACAGGTCGTCATCGTGGAAGGTCAGGCCGTATGCGCCGAGACGGGCGAGGTTCTCGACCGCGTCGACGACGTCGAGTGGCGGCCGGGTGGGGCCGCCGAACGGGTCGCTGCCGTTGTAGCCGACGGTCCAGAGCCCGAAGGAGAACTTGTCGTCGCGGGTGGGGGTCAGGCTCACATCACTCAATGTCATTTCACTACTTCCGATTCAGCTGCGTCGATGATTTGTTGATTACCCAAACATATATCAATCGTGACCAGAACGGGACGGTTTGCCGGAAATGATCCGAATTTGCCTCCGGCGGGAACTATTAGCCTGTATCGCGGCGCTCGATCCGGGCAGAAGGGTGTGGCCTGGATAGTGAATCCACCTCGATTGCGGACAAACAGCGGAATCTCGGGACGACAGTTGGCAATTGGCTCTCAAATTAGATATGTTCTGTTCACAAACAAAGTCGTCCGCGACTGAGTGCAGGCTCACCCGCAGAGTGGTCCGCACAGCTTGGCCCTGCACCGGATTTCACACCTGACCGTGTGAGTCCACATCGCATCACGCTTTACAACGAGGTAACCGTTCGTCCCCGTTTCGCGTTACGCAAAATGGTCGGTCGAAGTGCACCTCGTTGCAGCAGAAGTCGGAATCTCCGCCCCTGCGCCTGGCAGCATTCAGAGAGGAAAGCACCAATGTCCCTGACCAAGAGGATCATCGCCGTAGCGGCGACCGTAGCCGTGGCCTTGTCGCTCGCGGCATGTTCCGGCACGGGCGCACCGGCCGGCGACGGCGTGGAGGCCATTGCCGACTGCAACGTCGGCATTTCCATGCCGACCCGCGCCCTTGAGCGCTGGATCAACGATGGTGAGCAGCTCAAGACGCTGCTCGAAAAGGCCGGCTGCACCGCCGACCTGCAATACGCCGACAACAAGACCGACCAGCAGATCAGCCAGATCCAGAACCAGATTGCCGGCGGGGCCAACATCCTCGTCGTCGCTGCCATCGACGGCCTCCTGCTGGGCCCGGCGCTGGAAGAGGCCAAGACGCAGGACGCCACGGTCATCGCCTACGACCGCCTGATCGTCGGCACCGAAAACGTCGATTACTACGCGACCTTCGACAACTACGAGGTCGGTACCCTGCAGGGGGAGTACATCGTCGACCAGCTCGGCCTGGCCGACGGCGCCGGCCCGTTCAACCTCGAGCCCTTCGCCGGCAGCCCCGACGACAACAACGCGAAATTCTTCTTCTCCGGCGCCTGGGACGTTCTGCTGCCCTACGTCGAGAACGGTCAGCTCATCGTTCCCAGCGGTCGCTCGCCCGAGTCCAACGCGGACTGGGCCTCGATCGGCATCCAGGGCTGGGCTTCCACCCTCTCCCAGGCCGAGATGGACAACCGCCTGTCGTCCTTCTACTCCGGATCCGAGAAGGTCGACGTTGTGCTCTCGCCCAATGACAGCCTCGCCATCGGCATCCTGGCGTCCCTGAAGTCGGCGGGCTACGCACCCGGTGAGGACTACCCGATCATCAGCGGGCAGGACGCCGACAAGGCCAACATCAAGGCGATTCTCAAAGACGAGCAGTCCATGAGCGTGTGGAAGGACACCCGCACGCTCGGCGAGCAGGTCTACAACATGGTTCTGCAGATCGCCGCGAACGAAGAAGTGACCGTCAACGACACCGAGACCTACGACAACGGCAAGAAGATCGTGCCGTCGTTCCTGCTCGACCCCGAGGTCGTCGTCAAGGAGGACATCCAGGTCAAGCTGATCGACTCCGGCTTCATCAAGGCATCCGACGTAGGACTGTAACCGGTCCCACACCCCGGTCGGCCCCGCGCGAGCGGGGCCGACCACCTCGGCCCTCACCGGGGCCGGCAGATCTACACACGCGCTATCGATCAGGAGGCTGCCCTTGGAGCACACGACCATCCTCAGGATGCACAACATCGTGAAGGATTTCAGCGGAGTGAAGGCACTCGACGGGGTGTCCATCGACGTCGTTCGCGGGGAGGTGCACGCGATCTGCGGCGAGAACGGCGCCGGCAAGTCAACGCTCATGAAGGTGCTCAGCGGTGTGTATCCCGCCGGCAGTTTCGAGGGCACCATCGAGTTCGAGAACAAGCCGGTCTCCTACAAGACGATCAATGACAGCGAAGCCGACGGCATCGTCATCATCCACCAGGAACTGGCCCTCAGCCCCTACCTGTCGATCGCCGAGAACATCTTCCTCGGAAACGAGAATTCCAACCGGGGCATCATCGACTGGAACAAGACCAACCGCGAAGCGTCCCTGCTGCTCAGCCGGGTCGGCCTCGCTGAAAGCCCGGCCACCCGGGTGCTCGAACTCGGCGTCGGCAAGCAGCAGCTCGTGGAGATCGCCAAGGCGCTCTCCAAACAGGTGAAACTGCTCATCCTCGATGAGCCGACCGCCGCCCTCAACGATGAGGACTCGGCGCACCTGCTCGGCCTGATCGAACACCTGCGCGGGCAGGGCATCACCTGCATCATCATCAGCCACAAGCTCAAAGAGATCAAGCGGATCGCCGACAAGGTCACCGTCATCCGGGACGGCAAGACCATCGAAACCATCTCGATGGACGGACCGGACGCCACCGAGGCGCGCATCATCCGTTCGATGGTCGGCCGGGAACTCAACAACCTGTTTCCGCCGCGTGAACCCAAGATCGGCGCCGAACTGCTGCGCGTCGAAGACTGGACCGTGTACCACCCGGTCGATACCGCGCGCAAGGTCGTCGACGGGGCGTCCTTCAGCGTGCGCGCCGGCGAGATCGTCGGGTTCGCCGGGCTGATGGGCGCCGGCCGAACCGAACTGGCCATGAGCATCTTCGGCCGCTCGTACGGTACCAAGATTACCGGCAGCGTCTTCAAGAACGGCGACGAGATTCAGATGCGCACCGTCGACGAGGCAATCCGCCACGGCTTCGCCTACGCCACCGAAGACCGGAAGCTCTACGGCCTCAACCTCATCGGTGACATCACGGTGAACGTTTCGGCGGCGGCCCTCGGCAAAC
This sequence comes from Cryobacterium sp. TMT1-62, assembly GCF_004403145.1. NCBI lineage: Bacteria > Bacillati > Actinomycetota > Actinomycetes > Micrococcales > Microbacteriaceae > Cryobacterium > Cryobacterium sp. TMT1-62. The sequence goes on from NZ_SOGZ01000018.1 coordinate 14,162, forward strand.
TCGCCAAGTGGGGCGTCATCGACCGGCACCGCGAATACAAGGTCGCCAACTCCTATCGCGAGAAGATGAACATCAAGGCGCCGAGCGTCACATCGATCACCGGCAAGCTCTCCGGCGGCAACCAGCAGAAGGTCGTGCTCTCGAAGTGGATCTTCGCCGGCCCCGACATTCTCATTCTCGACGAACCGACCCGCGGCATCGACGTGGGCGCCAAGTATGAGATCTACGGAATCATCAACGAGCTCGCCGCCCAGGGCAAAGCCGTTGTGGTGATCTCCTCGGAGCTGCCCGAACTCATCGGGCTCTCCGACCGGATCTACGTCATCTCCGAGGGCAAGCTCACCGGTGAAGTCACCGCGGCGGAAGCCTCCCAGGAAACACTCATGCACTACATGACCGCGGGAAAGGACTGACCCCGATGAGCACCACCACCCCTATGAGGCGCACGAAACCCAAGTTCGCTGTCAGCCTCAGACAGTATGGAATCCTCGCCGCACTGGTGATCATCATCATGCTGTTCCAGATTCTCACCGACGGTCGCCTGCTTCTTCCCGGCAACGTCAACAACCTGATCCAGCAGAACGCCTATGTTCTGATCCTCGCCATCGGCATGGTGATCGTCATCATCGCGGGCCACATCGACCTCTCGGCCGGGTCCGTGGTGGCCATGGTCGGTGCCGTCGCCGCGATCAGTATGAATTCCTGGGGCTTCTCCTGGTGGGCCGCCGTCATTCTCGCCCTGGTGGTCGGCGCCGTCGTCGGCGCGTGGCAGGGCTACTGGGTGGCCTTCGTCGGCATCCCGGCATTCATCGTCACCCTGGCCGGCATGCTGATCTTCCGCGGGCTCACCCTGGTGCTGCTCACCGGCGGCACCATTGGCGGCCTGCCGTCCGAGTTCACCGCCATCGGTGCGGGCTGGCTGCCCGCCTGGCTCGGCGAGGTCGGCGGCCGGGACGTGCTCACCATCGCCCTCGGTGTGCTCACCGCGCTCGCCCTGATCGTGCAGCAGCTGCGTACCCGCGCCACCCTGCGCAAGCTCGACCTGCCCCGCGAGCCGATCGCCACCCTGTGGATCAAGAGCGGCATCGCCGGCGTGGCCATCATCGCCTTCGCCTGGTTGCTCTCCGGCTACAGCGGCACACCGCTCATCCTGATCGTGCTCGCCGCCCTCATTCTCGGCTACACCTTCCTGCTCAACCAGACCGTGTTCGGCCGCCACGTGTACGCGATGGGTGGCAACCTGTTCGCCGCCAAGATGAGCGGCGTCAAGACCCGCTGGGTCGACTTCTTCATCTTCGTCAACATGGGAGTGCTCGCCGGCCTGGCCGGCGTGGTCTCCACGGCTCGGGCCGGGGGCGCCGTCGCCTCGGCCGGCCAGAACTACGAGCTCGATGCCATCGCGGCCGTCTTCATCGGTGGCGCGGCCGTGACGGGTGGCGTCGGCACGGTCATCGGCGCCGTCATCGGCGCATTGGTGATGGGCGTGCTCAACATGGGCCTGTCCATCCTCACGGTCGACGCGGCCTGGCAGATGACCATCAAGGGCGTCGTGCTCCTGCTCGCGGTCGCGTTCGACATCTTCAACAAGAGCCGCGGCGGCCGCTAGCTTCGCCCCGCGCCTGCAGGGCCCTGTCAGGTGTCTTCCAACCGTAGAGGTGGTGTGTCGTGACCCGGCTGACCACGACCACCCTCTCCGCACGCGGTGGTTCGAGCAACGACCAGTTGCGCCGGTTCAACCTGTCGATGATTCTCACCATGATTCATCATTCGAGCGGATGCTCTCGGGCTGAACTGACCAGACGCACCGGCCTGAACCGGTCCACCATTTCGGCGCTCGTGGCCGAACTGGTCGAGCTCGGAATGGCGTTCGAGGGCGAGCCCGAAGATGTGCCCGGCCGGGTGGGGCGCCCGAGCCTGCAGGTGTTTCCGAGCCCGAAGATCGCCGCGATCGCCGTGAGCCCCGATGTCGATGCGATCACCGTGGGGCTGGTGGGGCTCGGCGGCGAGGTGATTCGCCGCATCCGCTTCGACACGACCCGTATTCCCACCGTGTCCGAAACCGTGAACGCGGTCAAGGCCATCGTCGACGGTATGCGCGGCGAGATCGAGCAGAACTATCGCATCGCCGGGGTCGGCGTGGCCGTTCCCGGCCTGGTCGACACGGTCGACGGCCGCGTGCTGATCGCCCCGCACCTCGGCTGGCGGGACTGCGCCCTCACCAGCACCCTCGCCAGGGTGCTGCACTTCCCGGTGTACGCCGGCAACGACGCAAGCCTGGCCGCCATCGCCGAGAGTCTGTTCGGAGCGGCCTGTGGCGCGAAGGACCTCGTCTACCTCAACGGCAGTGCGAGCGGCATCGGGGGCGGCCTCATCATCGGCGGCAGCCCGTTGCGCGGTACGAGTGGCTACGCGGGTGAGCTCGGACACACACTGGTCAACTCGAACGGGGTGCGATGCCACTGCGGCCGCATCGGATGCCTGGAGACCGAGGTGAGCATGTCGCGCCTGCTCCGGGTGCTGGGCCTGCCGCGCGCGGATCTGGACGACCTCGACATCGCCCTCGGCGTCTCGCGCGACCCTCAGGTGCTCCGGGAGGTAATGAGGCAGATCGACTTTCTCTCGGTGGCGATCTCAGACTTCGTGAACATGTTCGACCCGAAGATGGTGGTGCTCGGCGGATTTCTCGGTTCGCTGCTGTCGGTGGGCCGAGAGCGCCTGGCCGAGGCGGTGAGCGTGAGTTCAATCGGAAGCCTCGGGCACGCCGTGCTAATCGAACGGGCGCAGCTGCGCTCCCGGCTGATGATTGTCGGGGCGGCCGAGCTGGCCTTCGCCGGGCTGCTCGACGACCCTGCCGGGTTTGTGCGCGGACGCATCGGTGTCTGACGCGTGACCGGACTTCGCGTCTGCCGGGTCAGGTGATCGATGGGAGGGTGACGCGAGCGTGCCGATCCTCAGGACTCAGCGTGAATCGGGTTGACTGTTCACTCGCGGCGAACCTGGCGCTGGTGCCGAGCTGGTATTCGCCGGCGAATCCTTCGACCGAGACCCTGCCCCGCGCGTCGGTGAGCACGGTCGTCGGTGCAAGCCACCATTCGCCCTTCACGAGCCCGCGCAACGCGTCGTAGGACGGCTTCGGAGTGCCGTCGGCGCGCACCAGCCCGATCGGTGCGCCGAGCCAGGCGCGTGCGTCGGTGATGCCCCAGTAGGTGACGGCCTCGACCGAGGGATGCGCCATGAGTGAGCGGTAGTGTCGCTCGAGGTCGTCCGCCTGGCGGGCCTCTCCTTCCGGAGTCGACGGCCACTCGGAGACGCGGAAGTCGTTCAGGTCCACGATGTCGGCCGGCATGAGGTCGCCGGAAACGAGAGATGACTCGGTCAGGTGCAACGGCAGGCCGTATCGGGCGAACCGGTCGACCATCCCGAGCATGGCGTCCTCACCCCAGTACCCCTGGTGCATGTGGGTTTGCAGCCCGAGGGCATCGATCTCGACGCCGGACTCGAGGACCCCTTCGATGAGGCACTCGAAGGCGCTCGAGAGATCGAAGTCATTGAGCAGCAACGTGGCGCGAGGATTCACCGCGCGGGCCTCTTCGAACGCCAGGCGGATCATCGGGATGCGCCCCCTGGCGCGAGCCAGCGGGGTGATGCCGTTGTCCCCGTTTTCGAATACCGGCATGATGACGGCTTCGTTGATGGCGTCCCAGGTGTCGACGAGCCCCTCAAAGTCGGCAACGTCGCGGCGGATCCGTTCGCGCTGCAGCCGTTCGACCTCGTCGACGGGCAGGCCGAGCAGCCAATCGGGCTGCACGGTGTGCCAGACGAGCGGATGACCCTTAAGCTTCACGCCGCGGCCGCGGAACCACCTTGCGGCCTGTTGCAGCCGGGCCGTGTCCGGTGCGCCGCGGGTGGGCTCGAAGCGGCCCCAATAGAACGGCAGCGTTGCCGTGTTGAAGACGTCAGCGTAGAGCGTGGCGAGGCTCTCGGTGCCGATCTCGACAGGCTCGCCGTTCGCGAGGCCGAGGAAATCGAAGCCGATGTTGCCGAAGCCGAAGGCGTGGTCCAGCTGGGCGACGACGATCTCCGTGTTTGGCAGGACCTCACCGGACGCATCCGTCACGGTCACGACGGTGGTACAGAGCCGATGGGCGGGTGCCGAGGCGGAGGAGAGGGCCGCGGAGTGCATCATTGCAGAGTCACTTTCCAGACTGGAGTGTTGATCCAGCCGACGAATCGGGGTGCTGGGCGAATGGGAAGTCAGGATTCGACCGGCACGGGGCCGGTGCTCGCCCGGACCACGAGCTTGGCAGGGAGTTGGACATGGTGAGGGACGTCTTCCCCGTCGAGCAGCTTCACCAGCATCTGCAGGGCCTGTGCCCCCAGGTCGTGCAGTGGCTGGGCCATGGTCGTCAACGGCGGTGTCGAGCTCGCGGCCTCGGGGATGTCGTCGAATCCGATGACGGAAACGTCTTCCGGCACCCGCAGTCCGAGTTCGCGGGCGACTTTCAGGACGCCGAGCGCGGACATGTCGTTTGCGGCGAACACCGCGGTCGGTCGATCCGGCCGCGTCAGCAGTTCACGAGCCGCGTCGGCCGTCAGGGCGGCCTGGTATCCACCGTCGCGAACGAGGGTCGGGTCGAATGGGATGCCGGCGTTCTCGAGCGATTCACGGTAACCGGCCTCACGCAACTGGGCCGAAGCCAGGTCGCTGCGCCCACGGATATGTGCGATGCGGCAGTGTCCCAGTTCGATGAGGTGCCGGGTCGCCACCCGGGCGCCGCCGATGTTGTCCGAGTCGATTGTCGCGGGTCCGCCCGGCCCCGTGTGCGGGTCGATCGCGACGACGGGGATCGAAGTCGTCGGCATGAGCAACGTGGGCGTGACGATGATGGCGCCGTCGATGAGCGTGCCGGCCAGGCGCGAGAGGGATCGGCGTTCCCAGCCCGCGCTGATGCCGCCCGGCGCGAGGGCCGAATACGCGAGCAACTCATAACCGGTTCCGGTGGCAGCGGTGGATATGCCCTTGAGCAGCTCGACCGAGAACGACTCGAATTCAGAGACGAGGATGCCGATCACATTGCTGCGCTGTCGACGCAGACTCGAAGCCACAAGCGAGGGCTCATAGCCGAGTGCGGCGACGACTTCCGTCACTCGCTTGAAGGTCGCCGGAGCGACGCCGTAACGCAGATTGACGACCTTCGACACCGTCGGCACTGAAACGCCGGCTTCGCGCGCGACGTCGGCGATCGTCACTCGCCCAAGCGGGGGGGATGGGTTGACATCAGGGGTCACACTGCTCACAGTACAGCGCCGGGCGACAGATCAAGAGCCGAATCACCCCGTTAGAAATCGTTATCGATATCGATTGACAAGATGGATGCCGTGCTGGGAAGCTCTGGCTGTGGCGGACGAATGTCGTGTGTCACCGATGACTACCAAGGAGCTTCCACAATGAAGAGGAAAAACCGAACCGCGGGAATTCTCGCGCTGGCCGTTAGCACCGCCATGCTCGTCTCCGGGTGCGCCAGTGGCGGCGACAGCGGTTCGAGCGACACGGTCGCCCTGACCTTCTGGCAGAACTCAACGACAGGAGAAGGCAAGGCCTACTGGGAGAAGACGGTCGCCGAGTTCGAGGCGGCCAACCCGAAGGTCACAATCGAAATGCAGTCCATCCAGAACGAGGAGATGGACGGAAAGCTTCAGACCGCGCTGAACTCCGGCGATGCACCAGACATCTTCATGGCACGGGGCGGCGGCAAGCTGGTGGATGTCGTGGCGGCCGGACAGGCCATGGACATCACAGACTTCATCGACGAGGCTACGAGTGCGGCGGTGCCCAAGGGCGTGCTCAGTGCCTTCGCGGTCGAGGGCAAGATCTACGGAATGCCGACCGCAGTGCTTCCTGGCGGCATCTACTACAGCAAGGACCTCTTCGCGGAGGCCGGCATCGACACCGTGCCGGCGACGATGGCCGAGCTGGGCACCGCGGTGGACAAGCTCAAGGCCGCCGGTATCGCGCCGATCGCCGTGGGTGCCAAGGATGCCTGGCCCGCCGCGCACTGGTACTACTTCTTCGCTCAGCGGGCCTGCTCGCAGGACGCCATGGACAAGGCAGCCGAGTCCAAGACGTTCGACGACGCCTGCTGGCTGAACGCGAGCGAGCAGATGGAAGAGTTCATTGAGACCGAGCCGTTCAACGATGGCTTCCTCACCACGTCCGCACAGCAGGGAGCAGGCAGTTCGGCCGGCCTTCTGGCGAACCACCAGGCGGCCATGGAACTCATGGGTGCGTGGAACCCCGGCGTGATCGCATCGCTGACCCCCGACGAGAAGCCGCTGGCTGACCTCGGCTGGTTCCCCTTCCCGGAGATCGACGGCGGCGAAGGTGCGGCCGGCGCAATGATGGGCGGCGTGGACGGCTTCACCTGCTCGGCTCAGGCGCCGCAGGAGGAGTGCACCGACTTCCTCAACTTCTTCATGCAGAAGGAGCAGCAGGAAGGGTACGCGAACGCGTTCCACACGCTTCCGGCCAATACGGAGGCTCAGGACGTCGTGACCGATGATGCACTGAAATCCATCCTGGAGGCCTACAACGAGGCACCGTACGTGACCGTCTGGCTGGACACCCTATTCGGCCAGAACGTCGGCAACGCGCTGAACACCGGCGTCGTCGACATGCTGGCCGGCAAGAGCGGCGCAGCGGACCTCGTCGCGGGCGTCAACGCGGCAGCGGCTAAGGGTTAGCTCGCAACCATGAGAAAAGAGTCCGCAGGCGCTACGTCGTTGACCGACGCGCGGCCGCTGCCGGGCACGCAGAAAGCTGGGGACGGTGCACCTCGTGCATCGTCCCCGGCCAGGGCGCGCCCCACCCGGAGAACTGCAGACTGGCGGAAGCGCCTGGAGATAGCGGTCCTCTCCGGACCGGCGATCCTTGTCTTCGTCGGCTTCGTGATCCTCCCGGTCATTCTGGCCGCCTACTACGGCTTCTTCCGTTGGAAGGGTTACGGGCCGGCAACCGATTTCGTCGGCTGGGGCAACTACGTGATCATCTTCGCGGACAGCGCGTTCCACGAGGTGCTGATGCACAACGGCATCATCCTCGTGCTGTCGCTGGTCATCCAGCTGCCGATCGCACTCATTCTGGCTCTGCTCATCAACCAGAAGATCCGGGGACGCTCCCTCATCCGCGTTCTGATTTTCGTTCCGTACATCATTTCCGAGGTCATCGTCGGCATCGGCTGGGGTCTGATGCTCCAGACCAATGGCGCGGTGAACGACCTGCTGGAGAGTGTCGGTCTGGGCGCGTTCCAGGCCGACTGGCTCTCAGATCCCAAGATCGCCATCTGGTCGCTGATGCTGATCATCTCCTGGAAGTACATCGGCTTCGCCGTCATCCTCTTCCTCGCCGGGCTTCAGGGAATCCCGGAGGAGCTCTTCGAGGCGGCGTCGATCGACGGCGCGAGTTACTGGCAGGTGCAGCGCAGCATCACGCTGCCGCTGCTCGGCCCGACCCTGCGCACCTGGGCGTTCCTGTCCATCATCGGGTCACTTCAATTGTTCGACCTTGTCTTCATCATCTGGGGCCAGTACGTCGCCTCGACGGCGGGTACCTCGACCATGGCGACCTACATGGTCGCGAACGGGCGCACCTCGGGCAACTTCGGCTACGGCAGCGCCGTCGCGGTTGTCATGTTCCTGATCTCGCTTGTCATCGCGCTGACCTACCAGCGCTTCGTCTTGCGACGCGACACGGCCGGCGCGCTCACAGAGGGGAAGAAATGATGTCGGTTCTGACCAGTGAGAGGGCCTCACGCACGGAGGCCCCACGGGTTCAGCGTGGCTCGAAAGGTCGTGACAAGTGGGGCAGCCCCGTCACGTACTTCATCGCATTCCTGTTCATCGCCCTGTGCCTCGGTCCGGTCCTCTACATCATCGTCGGGGGCTTCCGCGACAATTCCCAGATCACCTCGTCGCCTGCCGGGCTCCCGGGTCCGTGGCGCTTCGACAACTATCTCGACGTCCTGACCGCTCCGACTTTCTGGCAGCAGATCGGCAACTCGGCAATCGTCAGCGGCTTCACCACGATCGGTGTCGTCGTGCTCGGGGTGATGGTGAGCTTCGTCCTGGCCCGCTATGACTTCCACGGGCGGGGGCTGATGTATGCCCTGTTCGCAGCCGGACTCATGTTCCCGATGACCGTTGCGATCACGCCGCTCTACATCCTGGTCAAGCAACTGGGCCTGATGAACAGCCTGGCGGGCGTGATCCTGCCGCAGATCGCCTTCGGCCTGCCGGTGACCGTCATCATCCTGGTGCCGTTCCTCAAGGCGATTCCCAAGGAGATCGAGGAAGCCGCGTCGATCGACGGGGCGAGCCGACTCGGGTTCTTCTTCCGCATGGTGGTGCCGTTGTCGGTTCCTGGCGTGGTGACCACCGGCATCCTGGCCTTCGTCGCCAGCTGGAACAGCTACCTGCTGCCGCTGTTCATCCTGAGCGATCAGGCGATGTACACGCTGCCACTGGGCGTGCAGGCATTCGCGTCGCAGTATTCGGTGGACACGGCACAGGTTCTGGCCTTCACCTCCCTGTCGATGATTCCGGCGCTCATCTTCTTCACGCTGTTCGAGCGCCGCATCGTCGGCGGATTGACCGGCGCCGTCAAGGGATAGGCGTTCACGCGGTGCGCGGCCGTGAGCCGTCGCACCGCGCGCTGTCCCAACTGCATATCTGATCCTCTGAAGGAAAGTGTTGAACCCGTGACCCATGCCATCTCAGCCATGCCGGAGGTCTCGGAGCGCGTACTGGCGCTCCATGCCCGAATGACCCTCGAGGAGAAGCTCGCCCAGATTGTCGGCTACTGGCTCGATCAGAGCGGCGTCGTCGCGCCCATGCAGGGCGAGATGGCGGCAGGTCAGAAGGCTCCTGGCGACCTGTCCGAGGTGACCCGCCACGGCCTCGGGCACTACACCCGTGTCTACGGCACGCGGCCGGTGGATCCGGCGGAACGCGCCGCGTGGCTGTGGGGCGAGCAGCGCCGCCTCAAGCGGGAGACGCGCCTCGGAATCCCCGCGCTCGTGCACGAAGAGTGCCTGACCGGACTCGCCGCCTGGAAGGCGGCCGCGTTCCCGACTCCGCTCGCGTGGGGCGCCTCCTTCGACCCGGTGCTGGTCGAGGAGATGGCCGGCGTCATCGGCGACTCGATGAAGCAGCTGGGCATCCACCAGGGGCTCGCCCCGGTGCTCGACGTCATCCGGGACCCGCGCTGGGGCCGGGTGGATGAGTGCATCGGCGAGGACCCCTATCTGGTCGCCACCGTCGGCACGGCCTACGTGCGCGGGCTCCAGGGCGCGGGGGTGCACGCGACGCTGAAACACTTCCTCGGATACTCCGCGTCGCGCGCCGGACGCAACCACGCACCGGTGCACGCGGGTCCGAGGGAGATGGCCGATGTCTTCCTGCCACCGTTCGAGATGGCGATCCTCGACGGCGGTGCGAAGTCAGTGATGAACTCGTACACCGACATCGACGGAATCCCGATGGCCGCCAACGCCGACTACCTGACCGGTGTCCTGCGGCAGAAACTCGGCTTCGACGGTGTCGTCGTCGCCGACTACTTCGCTGTGGCGTTCCTCGAAGTCATGCACGCCGTCGCGGCCGACCGGGGCGAGGCGGCGGCGCTCGCGCTGGAAGCGGGCATCGACATCGAACTGCCCACCGGCGACGCCTACCTGCAGCCCCTGGCCGACCGCATCCGCGCCGGTCTGTTCGACGAGGCCTATGTCGACCGTGCGGTCTTGCGCGCTCTCGCGCAGAAGGAGGAGCTGGGGCTTCTCGACGAGGACGCCTACGAGGATGAGCCGCCGACGGACATCGACCTCGACTCGCCGCGCCACCGGGAGCTGGCCCGCCGACTGGCCGAGGAATCCATCGTGCTGTTGTCGAATGACGGGGTGCTGCCGCTGGAGCGAAGGGCGCGGCCGCTCTCGACGGTGGCGGTCATCGGCCCCAACGCTCACCGTGCCACGGCGCTTCAGGGGTGCTACTCCTTCGCGAACCATGTTCTCGCCGGCTATCCCGATCTCACGCTCGGCTTCGAGATCCCGACGGTACTCGAGTCGCTCCCCGGTGCCTTCCACACGGCCGGTCTCGCCATGCCGGCGTTCGTGTACGCCGAGGGGTGCGCCGTCGAAGGCGACGACGAGTCCGGCTTCGCCGCCGCCGTGGACGCTGCGTCGGCGAGCGAACTGGCTATTGTCGTCGTGGGCGACCAAGCGGGCCTCTTCGGTCGCGGCACCGTCGGCGAGGGCAATGACTCCGAATCTCTTGAGCTGCCAGGTCTGCAACGCCGACTCGTCAAGGCCGTGATCGCGACCGGAACGCCCGTCATCATGGTGCTGTTGACCGGGCGGCCGTACTCGATCGGGTGGGCCGTCGAGGGCGGGAGCGCAGCCCCGGCTGCCGTACTCTTGGCATTCTTTCCCGGAGAGGGCGGCGGCCTCGCGATTGCCGACATCCTCACGGGCCGGGTCAATCCATCCGGACGCCTTCCCGTCTCCATGCCGCGGTCGGCCGGTGCGCAGCCGTATTCGTACCTGCACCCGGTTCTCGGCGGGCCGTCCGACGTCACCGCCACCGATTCGACACCGGTGTTCCCCTTCGGGTTCGGTCTGTCCTACACCTCCTTCGACTACTCCGACTACGTAGTCGATCCCGCCGCGCCTGCCACTGGCGGCTTCACCGCCACGGTGACGGTGACCAACACGGGCGCCGTTCGCGGAACCGACATCGTGCAGCTCTACGGCCACGACGTGCACGGCACGGTAGCCCGGCCGGTGGCGCAACTGCTCGGCTATTCCCGGGTCGAACTCGATGCGGGCGAGTCCCGCCGGCTGACCTTCTCGGTGCCGGCGAGCCGATTCGCCTTCAGCGACCGACGCATGGTCAAGATCGTCGAGCCCGGCAACGTCGAGGTGTGGTTCGCCTCCCACGTGGCCGTCTCAGACGGCGTGCCTGCCGAGGAGGCCGCCATCAGTGCCATCGTCAGCGAGAAGCTCATACCGGTGAGACGGATATCCGGTGTGTCGACCGCCCGCGCAATCGTTTCGATCACCGGCGACGTCCATGAAATCACCGCGGCGGATCTTCGCACGGTGGCCGTTCGACAGGACGCGCTGGTCCGGGCACAGGTGTCCGCCTGAACGCGCCACACCTAAGCCGAACAGCCTCCCTCCCGCTTCCCTGCACATCAAGAACCAAAGGAATACGCACCAGTGACAAACGCGTGCATTGCCATCGACCGCACGGCGGTCGTTGCCCCCGTCAACCGTCGTATCTTCGGCTCCTTCGTGGAACATCTGGGTCGGTGTGTCTACGACGGCATCTACGAGCCGGGACACGCGACGGCCGACGAGGACGGTTTTCGGCTGGATGTCGTCGACCTGGTCAGGGAATTGGGCTCGTCGACCATCCGCTATTCCGGCGGCAATTTCGTCTCCGGATATCGCTGGGAAGACGGGGTCGGTCCCAAGGAGCAACGCCCGGTGCGCCGCGACCTGGCGTGGCATTCACTCGAGACCAATCAGATCGGCCTGGACGAGTTCGCGCGGTGGTGTGATCTGACGGGCTCCGAATTGATGATGGCGGTGAATCTCGGCACGCGGGGCATCGAAAACGCTCTCGATCTGCTGGAGTATGCCAATCACCCGTCTGGCACGGCGCTCAGCGACCAACGCATTGCCAACGGCACGGCCGCACCTCACGACATTCGGATGTGGTGCCTGGGCAATGAGATGGATGGTCCGTGGCAGACCGGCTACATGTCGGCCGATGATTACGGCAAGCTGGCCGCTCGAACGGCGCAGGCGTTGAAGGCCGCCGACAAGAATCTGGAGCTGGTCGTCTGCGGGTCCTCGGGTTCGTCGATGCCGACGTTCGGCGATTGGGAGCGCACCGTCCTCGAGCACAGCTATGAGCACGTCGACTACATTTCCGCCCACGCGTACTACCAGGAGCGCAAAGGGGATTTGGGATCGTATCTCGCGTCGTCGCTGGACATGCAGTACTTCATCGACACCGTCGTCTCGACGGCCGATCACGTGAAGAACAAATTGCACAGCAAGAAGACGATCAAGATCTCGTTCGACGAGTGGAACATCTGGTACCTCGACGAGCACCGGGCGTCAGAGGAGGTCAATGAGCAGTGGTGCGTGGCACCGCGTCAGCTGGAGGACACCTATTCTGTGGCGGATGCCGTGGTGCTGGGCAATCTGCTGATCACCCTGTTGAAGAATCACGACCGGGTGGGGTCGGCGTCACTGGCCCAGCTGGTGAATGTGATCGCGCCCATCATGACGGAGCCGGGTGAGGCGTCCTGGCGTCAGACGACATTCTTCCCGTTCTCGGTGACATCGCGGCTAGCTCGCGGCGAGGTGTTGCGACCGCGAATCGACGTCGGCACCTATGAGACGGCCGTCTACGGCGCCGCGCCTCTGGTGGATTCGGTGGCGACCCACGACCCGGAGAGCCGAGTGTCTGCGGTGTTCCTGGTGAACCGCAGCCAAACCGAGTCGTTGGACGTGACCATCGATGTGGCCGATCTGGGCGCATCCGTCATCGACGAGGCTGTCAGCGTGCACGATTCCGATGTCTACGCGCAGAACACGCTGGCAGATCAGACGCGGGTGGCATTGAAGTCGCTCGCCCACGCAGTGCTCACCGACGGCGTGCTCACCGTGACGCTGCCTCCGGTCTCCTGGTCAGCGATTGCCCTGCGATGACGATGACTGCCACGCCGCGAAAAGTTCTGTACATCGGTGGTACCGGCACGATCAGCACGTCGTCCGTTCATTTGTCTGTCGCCCAGGGTATGCAGGTGTTCGTGCTCAACCGTGGACACAACGCCAGGGGGCGACAGCTGCCCGGCTCGGTCACCTGGTTGACCGGTGACATCACGGATCGTGATTCCGTCACTGCGGCGCTCGGCGACTTGCGGTTCGACGTTGTCGTCAATTTTCTCTGTTTCAACGCCGCCGACGCGGCACAGGCGATCGAGATATTCCGCGATCGCACCCGCCACTACGTCCACATCAGCACCGCCTCGATGTATCGCAAGCCGATCCTTCAGGTTCCGATCGTGGAATCGAACCTGCGTCAGAATGGCTTTCTGCGGTACGCGCGGGAGAAGATCGCCGCCGAGGACACCCTGATGCGTGCGCATGTGGATGACGGGTTCCCGGTCACCATCGTGCGACCGTCTCACACCTACGACGAGGCGAACCCACCTCTCGCCGGCGGTTGGACGGTCTTCGATCGAATCGAGCGTGGAGCCGAAATCGTCGTCCACGGTGACGGCACGTCGTTGTGGACTCTGACCCACGCGGCCGACCTGGCGCAGGGCCTGGTGGGGCTGCTCGGGAATCAGCGGGCGATCGGCGAGGCGTTCCACATCACGTCAGATGACGTCTACACCTGGGATCAGATCTACTCGCTCGTCGGTGCCTCGCTGGGCGTGCCGGCGAAACTGGTCCATGTTCCGTCGGAGTTCTTCCCCGTTGCTGCACCCGATTGGGGCTGGTCCGAATTGTTCGTCGGAGACCTGGGCCACAGTGCGATCTTCGATACTTCCAAGATTCGCCGGTATGTTCCGGGATATGCGCCCAGCCGGACGTTCGTCGAAACGGTCGTGGAGATGGCGCGCTGGCGAAGCGGGCATCCGGCTGAAGCGGCAGGGGATCCGACTGCCGAAGCCGTGATCGACCGCATGGCGCTGGGGTATCACGAAGCGCGGACGATCTTCGAACGACTCGCGCCTGACATTCAGGTCCCTATTTGAGTTTCGAAGGGTTATTCATGACCACCGCACCACCCCAGGCATCCGCCCCCCGTCACGCACTCGTCGTGCGTGGCGGATGGGACGGCCACCAGCTTGTCGAGACGACGGATCTGTTCATTCCATTTCTGGAGGAGAACGGTTTCACGGTGCGCATCATGGCTCACCGGCGCCGTATGCCGATTCCGAGTACATGGCCCTGGTCGATCTCGTCCTGCAGACCAACACCATGGCCTCGATCGAAAAGGACGAATTCACGGGGCTGAAGGCGGCCATCGAAAGCGGCACGGGGCTCGGCGGCTGGCACGGCGGCATCGCCGATTCGTACCGCACCAACGTTGACTACCTGCAACTCATCGGTGGTCAATTCGCGGCTCACCCCGGCAAGGAACCCGCCGACCACACCGGGGAACAATCTGACAACTACGTTCCCCACCGCATCAACATGCTTCCCGCCGCCGCGGATCACCCGATCACCCGGGGCATCGACGATTTCGATCTGGTCAGCGAGCAGTACTGGGTGCTCCACGACGACTACAACGATGTGCTGGCCACGACCACACAGGCTGTTCGCCCCTGGGACCCGTGGCACCGCCCGGTCACCTCGCCGGCCATCTGGACCCGGCAGTGGGGACAGGGGCGCATCTTCGTGTCCACCCCCGGGCATCGGGTCGACATTCTGCAGAACGCCAGCGTGCGCACCATGATCGAAAGGGGACTGCTATGGGCAGCCCGTTGAGAATAGGAGTAGTCGGCGTCGGAAAGATCAGCGAGCAGTATTTCGCCGAGTTTCCCAAGCTCCCCGGACTCAAGCTCGTGGCGGTCGCCGATCTGGATGCTTCTCGCGCGGTCGCCGTGGCGGCGGAGCAGGGTGTGCCGGCACTGACCGTCGACGAGCTGATCGCCTCGCCCGACGTGGACGCGGTGCTGAATCTCACCATTCCGGCAGCCCACGCCGAGGTGGCGCTGCGCGCGCTGGCAGCCGGTAAACACGTTTACGGGGAGAAGCCCCTCGCATTGAATCCGGACGAGGCGACACCTGTTCTCAGGTTGGCCGTCGATTGCGGTCTGCGGGTGGGGTCCGCTCCGGACACTGTGCTGGGTACGGGGGTGCAGACTGCCCGTGCGCTGCTCGATGACGGCCGCATCGGAACGCCGGTGGCGGCATCCGCTTTCTGGACGGCGCCGGGGCACGAACTCTGGCACCCTGCCCCGCAGCTCTACTATTCGGAGGGTGGCGGGCCGCTGTTCGACATGGGCCCGTACTACCTGAGCGCCCTCGTCACGCTGCTCGGACCGGTCGTGCGCGTATCGGGCAGCGTCGGACGCTCGGGGCGGGAGCGCACGGGAGCGCACGGTGGCGACCGGGCCGCTCGAGGGAACGAGCCTCAGGGTCGAGATCGACACACACGTTTCCGCTTTGCTGGAGCATGCATCGGGCGTCACCTCGACGGTCATGATGAGCTTCGATGTGTGGGCGGCCCGGTTGCCGCGCATCGAGATCTACGGCACTCTCGGAACGATCGCGGTGCCTGACCCGAACCGTTTCAGCGATGCGACTGAGCTCTACACGAGTGACGACCGTCGTTGGCGCGAGGTGGAGCCCGAGGCCGGGTATGCGGATGCCGGGCGCGGCTACGGCCTGGCCGACATGGCGAGGGCCATTGAAACCGATCGCCCGCACCGGGCCTCCGCAGAATTGGCCTTCCACGTGTTGGAGATCATGGACGCCATCCTGCGCGCCGCCCATGATCGCTCTGTCATGGAACTGACCAGCACCGTGGAACGGCCGGCCATCGTGCCCGAGGGCGCCCTGCCGAGCCGCTGGTAGCAGGAAGGTCCCGCAGGGCCGGTCGCAGTGCTGCAGGGTCACAGGCCGACTAGGGAATAGGATTATGTTTATGCTTCAAACAAATAGCCCGTTACCGGATCCCGAGCCCACGGAGTACGACAAGATGGTCGCCGGGGACTGGTACCGATACCGCTCCGGCCCAGAGCTCGCCGAGATGACGATCGCCACCCAACGCACCTGCCGGCGCATCACCGCTCTCTTCGATGAGGACCGGGACGCAGCCCAGGAGCTGTTCGTCGGCATGCTCGGCACGGCCGGAGAGGGCCTGGACTTCCGGCCGCCCCTGTACCTGGACTACGGTTCAAGGCTGCACGTGGGTGCCCACACCTTCATCAATGCCGACCTCCTGGCCCTCGGCGGCGGGGAGATCACGATCGGGCGGAACGTCCTGATCGGCCCGAGCGTTCGACTGTACACACCGGTCCACGCCCTCGACATCGACGAGCGACGGGCCGGCTACGAGAGGGTGTCGCCGATCAACATCGGCGACGATGTGTGGCTCGGCGGCAACGTCGTGGTCTGCCCCGGCGTCACGATCGGTGCTGGCAGCGTGATCGGCGCCGGCTCCGTCGTCACCCGCGATGTGCCGCCGGGAGTGATCGCCGTCGGCAACCCGGCTCGCGTCGTCCGCACGCTCGACGAGGGTGAGACCGCGGCCGAGGGCCAGTCGTCACCGACCGGCCCGTCGCTGTAGCACGTCCGGAACGGGCACAGCCGGGCGGCGGTAGCCTTGGATTGATTACCTGATGGGAAGGCACTGATGCAGGGAACCAACAACGACGACGTGCGACGGCACAACCTGTCGGTCGTCCTCCGCCTGGTGCACCGGGACGGACCGACGCCGCGCGCGGCGCTGACGCGTCGGACCGGCCTGAACCGGTCGACCATCGCCGCTCTCGTCGCCGAACTCGAGTCGCTCGGGCTCGTCGGGGAACGCGACCCGGAATCCACCAACCAGGTGGGCCGGCCCAGTCCGGTCGTCTTCTGCTCCGAACGGGTGGTCGCCCTCGCGGTGAACCCCGAGATCGACGCCGTCACGATCGGGATCGTCGGGCTCGACGGCACCGTGCACCGCCGCATCCGTTACCCGACCGAACGGCCGCCGACCGCCAGCGAGGCCGTGAACATCTCCGCCGCCGTGATCGAGGGGATGCGAGGCGAACTCGAGACCCGCTTCCGCGTGGTCGGAATCGGCGTCGCTGTTCCGGGACTCGTGCGCGCCCCCGACGGCCTGGTGCGCCAGGCCCCCCACCTCGGCTGGGTTGACGAGCCGTTCAAGGACATGCTCGAGCAGGCCACGGGCTATCCCGTGGCCGCCGCCAACGATGCGATCCTCGGCGCGATGGCCGAGCACCATTTCGGTGCGGGGAAGGGCTTCACCGACCTGATCTACCTCAACGGCGGCGCCAGCGGCATCGGCGGCGGCATGATCATCGGCGGCACCGTGGTGGACGGCATCGCCGGCTACGCGGGGGAGTTCGGCCACATCCGGGTCAGCGACAGCGCCCGCACGGACACGGCCGGGATCGCCGGAACCCTCGAAGCCGAGGTCACCCGCGAGGAACTCCTCGAACCCCTCGGCCTGGCCGGCGCGGATGCCGACGAACTCGAGCAGGCACTGCTCGCCTCCGACGCGCCCGCCGTGCGGGCCGAGGTCAACCGTCAGGTCGACTTCCTGGCGGTGGCCCTGGCCGGGGCGATCAACATCCTGAACCCGCAGCTGGTCGTGCTCGGCGGATTCCTGGCGGCCCTGTTCTCGGTCGACCCGGAGCGCCTGAGGCTAGCCGTGGCCTCGATGACCCTGAGCTCCTCCTTCGACCTCGTGCGGGTCAGCGCGGCCGAACTCGGCTCGAACCTGCTGATGATCGGCGCTGCCGAGCTTGCCTTCGAGCAGCTGCTCGACGACCCGAGCGGATTGCCCGCCGTGGGCTGAACGCCGAGGGCGCCGAAGCGGCGGGCACCCGGTGCACGATCGGGCCGATATCTGCAACTTCCGCGGTGTTCCCCGAATGGGGGAATAGGCGCCGGCGTGGTTGCCTTGTCTCCAAGAGCGGTTCCGTATTCCGCTGCTGGTACTGACGCCCGTGATGCGGTGCCTCGAACACCTTTTCAGACCAGCACGCCTGCGCCCCATCGGGCCGGCCCCATCGATACGAGGATCAACACCACGTGACTACCGCCGCCATCACCGTCATCACCGCCGCCGACCTGAGGTCGGCCGCGAAGCATCCCGGCGACGCTCTCTCCCGCGGCCAGCGCTTGGTCTACATCCTCGTGCTCGGTGCGCTCACCGCTCTCGGCCCGTTCACGATCGACCTGTACCTGCCCGCGTTCCCCACCCTGGAGGGTGAGTTCGGTGTCTCGGCGGCCGCCATCCAGCTGACCCTCACCGGCACCATGATCGGGTTCGGGTTCGGCCAGCTTGTGGTCGGCCCGTGGAGTGACAAGGTCGGGCGCCGACTGCCGCTGATGCTCGCGACCGGCTTCCACATTCTGGCGAGTGTCGGCGCCGCCCTCTCCCAGGACATCGTCTGGCTCGGGGTCTTCCGTCTGCTGCAGGGCTTCGGCGCCGCGGCCGGCGCGGTCGTCGCCCTGGCGATGGTGCGCGACCTGTTCGGCGGCAAGCCGCTCGTGAAGATGCTTTCCCGCCTCGCGCTGATCAGCGGCCTGGCCCCCGTGCTGGCCCCGGTCATCGGCTCGCAGCTGCTGCTGGTGATGAGCTGGCGCGGCATCTTCTGGGTGCTCGCCGCCTACGGTGCGGTCGTGATCCTGGCCGTCGCGTTCTGGATCGTCGAGACTCTGCCGGATGCTGAGCGCCACACCAAGGGGCACAGTTCCCTCGGTCAGCGCTACCGTGCGGTGCTCAGCGACCGGATCTTCGTCGGCGTCGCGATCATCGGGGCGATGACCTTTACGGGTCTTTTCTCCTACCTCTCGGCGTCGTCGTTCCTGTTCCAGCAGGTCTACGATTTCAGCCCGCAGCAGTACGGCGTGCTCTTCGCCGTCAACTCGCTCGGCATCGTGATGGGTGTGCAGCTCAGCTCCCGACTCATGCACCGCTTCAACATCGGCCCGCAGTGGATCATCTCGGTGTCCACCGTGGTGCTCCTGATCACGGCCGCGGCCATCGTGCTGCTCGACCTCGCCGGCGCGGGACTCTGGGGCACCCTGGTGCCGCTGTGGTTCTTCATCGCGGCTTGCGGTTTCACCCTCCCCAGCGTGCAGGTCATCGCCCTGAACGCGCACGCGCATGAGGCCGGAACCGCCGCGTCGCTGCTCGGCGCCGCGAACTTCGGCGTCGCCGGACTGATCTCCCCGATCGTCGGCGTGCTCGGCGTCGGGACAGCGGTTCCGATGGGCGCCGTGATGGGCGTCACCGCCATCGTGTCGATCTTCGCCCTGTGGCTCATCGTGCGCCCCCGGTCGGTGCCCGCGCTGGAGCATTGAGGCCAGATGGGCGCCGGGTAACGGCATCCTCCAGCCTCCGGTCAGTGGTCAGTGGTCAGTGGTTAGTCGTCAGTCGTCAGTTGCCGCCGGTGGCTAACTCAGGAGATTTCCGATGGTGTGGCCGAGGTGGCGACGGATGCCGCATGATTCCGGCATCCGTCGCCACCGGCTTCGCAGATCTCCTGAGTAAGCCCCCGGAGATGCGCGGCAAATGGCCAGGGCGGGAAGCCGCACGCCCGCACCGATCTAGCATGGACAGATGATGAGCGAGCGCGCCCCCGAGACCGCAGCCACCTCCGCCACCCGACGCATCGCCCGCCGGTGGCCTCTGGTCAGCGGGTCCGCAGCGCTGTTGCTGGCCGTGGGGCTCGGCGCCCTGATCGTGCTGCGCGGCAACGGCCGCCCGCTGGAGATCGACGCCGAGTGGATGGATGAGATCCTCGAGCACCGGGCGCCCGTCTGGGAGTATCTCTCGCTCACGATGAACTACCTCGGTGCCGGAATCGCCGGCGTGATCGTGATCCCGGTGCTGATTCTGGTGGCGCTGCTGCTGCTCAAACGGCCGTGGGCGGCCGGCTACTTCGTGGTTGCCACGATCGTGAGCTCGGGACTGGTGCAGGTACTCAAATCACTGTTCGGTCGGGATAGGCCGGAAGACATGCTGGTCATGTCAGATTTCGGATCCTTTCCGTCCGGCCATGTCGCCAATGCGGCGACCATGGCGGTTTGTCTCGGCATCCTCTTCCCGCGCGTCTGGGTTTGGCTGGCCGGCACCCTCTACACGGTTCTGATGATGGTCAGCCGCACCTATCTGGGCGCACACTGGCTCACGGATACGATCGGCGGGCTGCTGCTCGGTGCGTCCGTCGCCGTGCTGCTCTGGGCCCCGGTCGCCGCGAAGCTCCAGGGAGAGCGCGAGTTGGCGGCGCAGCATCCGTCGCCCTTGCGAATTCGACGGAGAAATTCCGCGTAGAGCCCTTAATCGGGGCAAAATCGCGCGTTTTGGGCAAAATCTCCGTCGAATTGGTTCGGGCGGAGCGCACGGGCGCACGGACGCGCGTGCGCACGGGCGCGTCGGCAGCCGCATCGGCAGCCGCATCGGTAACGGATGCCCCGGAGTAGCGTCGACGCATGAGAATCCTCCTTGTCGGGGCGGGCGGCGTAGGAGACGCGTTCGCGAAGATCATCGCCAGGCGCACGTTCTTCGAGCACGTCATCGTGTGCGACTACGACCTGGCCCGGGCGGAACGCACCATCGTCGCAATCGGCCTGAAGCACGGGCACGCGGCGGCAGCCCGGTTCTCCGCCGAGCAGATCGACGCCGGCGACCCGGACATGGTCGCCGCCGTTGCGCTCAGGCACGGCGCCACCCACGTGATGAACGCGGTCGAGCCGAAGTTCGTGCCCACGGTGTTCGCCGGGGCGCTCGCTGCCGGCTGTGACTACCTCGACATGGCCGTGAGCCTGTCCGAACCGCACCCCACGGACCCCTACCGCCAGACCGGGGTCATGCTCGGCGACGACCAGTTCGCGCAGGCCGCCGACTGGGAGACCGCCGGCCGCCTTGCCCTGGTGGGCATGGGCGTCGAGCCGGGGCTCTCGGATGTCTTCGCCCGCTACGCCTCGGACCACCTGTTTCGGCAGATCGAGGAGCTCGGCACGCGCGACGGTGCCAACCTGGTCGTGCACGACGACGCCGGTAACGAGATCTTCGCGCCATCATTCAGCATCTGGACCACGATCGAGGAGTGCCTGAACCCGCCGTTGATCTTCGAGAAGGACCGCGGCTGGTTCACCACCGAGCCGTTCAGTGAACCGGAGATGTTCGACTTTCCGGAGGGCATCGGCCGGGTCGAATGCGTGAACGTGGAGCACGAGGAGGTGGTGCTGATGCCGCGCTGGCTCGATGCGAATCGGGTCACCTTCAAGTACGGCCTCGGTGAGGAATTCATCGGCGTGTTGAAGACCCTGCACCTGCTCGGCCTCGACCGGGTCGACCCGGTGCGGGTGCGCAGCGCGTCCGGCCCGGCGCTGGTCGCCCCACGCGATGTGGTGGCCGCCTGCCTGCCTGACCCGGCCACGATCGGCCCGCGGATGACCGGCAAAACCTGCGCGGGAGTGTGGGTCACCGGCACGGGTCCGGGCGGCCTGCCGCGCGAGGTCTACCTCTACCACGTCGCCGAAAACGAGTGGACGATGCGCGAATACGACACCCAGTGCGTGGTTTGGCAGACCGCCCTGAACCCGGTGATCGCCCTGGAACTGCTGGCCGCTGGCCGCTGGCACCTGGACCGGCATCGGCGTGCTCGGCCCGGAGGCCTTCGATGCGAAGGTGTTCCTCGACCTGATGAGCGCGCCCGAAACCGAGGGCGGCTACGGCCAGCCCTGGGGGATGGAGGACCGGCTGGCGTCCTGAGAAGCACTCGACCTTCCGACGTGCCAGGCGGATGCCCGAGCGCATAGCTGCGGCCGCGGCGCGGGTGGTGCGCCGCTACGCGCGTGGCGTGCCATCCGCGCAACGGCGTACCATCCTCGCGACGCGAATCCCGGCAGGGGGGATCAGGATTGCCGCCCGATCGAGCCGGATGCGAGATGATGCTGTGACTGAGCGCGAAACATCCGTCGGAACGAAAGCGGTGCGGGAATGATCAATGGTGATGTCTCCTTCTGGTGGAACCAGCTCGGCCGGCCGGCCAACCGCGACCCGCTGCCCGGGCCGACGACGGCCGATGTGTGCATCGTGGGTGCCGGCTATACCGGGCTGTGGACGGCCTATTACCTGAAGAAGGCGGCCCCGGCGCTTCGGATCGTGATTGTGGAGCAGCGCTTCGCCGGCTACGGAGCGTCAGGGCGGAACGGCGGCTGGCTGACCAACTCGGTCACCGGCGGCCGCGAGCAGTACGTGAAGTCGCACGGCCGGGACGCGGCGGCCCGGTTCCAGACCGGCATGAACGAGACCGTGGACGAGGTGATTCGGGTCGCCAAGGACGAGGGCGTCGACGCCGACATCGTCAAGGGCGGCGAGTTCACCGTGGCCTACGACCAGCCGCAGCAACGAAGGCTGGAGGCATCCGCTCGGTCGGAGCAGGCCTGGGACATGACGGATGTCGAACTCCTCTCCCCGGCGGCTGCGCGCGCCCGTATCGACGTGGCCGGTGCCACCGGGGCGATGTGGCACCCGCACTGCGCGCGCATCAACCCCGCCAAACTCGCGGCCGGGCTTGCCCGGGTGGTGGAGGGCCTCGGCGTGGAGATCTTCGAGAATACCCGGGTCAGCGAGATCACGCCGCACCGAGCGATCACCGACCGCGGCGCCGTGGAGGCGGAGTTCGTGGTGCGCGCGACGGAGGGGTTCACGGCGGGCCTGAAGGGACTGCACCGGGCGTGGCTGCCGATGAACTCGTCGCTGATCGCGACCGCGCCGCTCAGCTCGGACGTCTGGCAGAGCATCGGCTGGGCGGGCCGGGAGACCCTCGGTGACATGGCGCACGCCTATATGTACGCGCAGCGCACCATTGACGACCGCATCGCGATCGGCGGTAGGGGCGTGCCGTACCGGTTCGGGTCGCAGACGGATTCCGACGGGCGGACTCCGGCGAGCACGGTGGAGGCGCTGCGAGGCATCCTGACCCGGTTCTTCCCAGTGACGGCTGGCGCGCAGATCGACCACGCCTGGTCGGGGGTGCTCGGCGTGCCGCGCGACTGGGCGGCGACCGTGGGGCTGGACCCGGCGACCGGGCTGGCCTGGGCCGGTGGCTATGTGGGCACCGGGGTGGCGACGACGAACCTCGCCGGGCGCACGCTGACCGACCTGATCCTCGGCAACGACACAGGCCGCACCCGGCTGCCGTGGGTGAACCACCGGGTGCGTAACTGGGAGCCGGAGCCGCTGCGCTGGCTCGCCGTGCACGCGCTCTACCGCGCCTACTCGCTGGCCGACCATGCCGAGCTGACCCGGCGGCGGACGACATCGCCGATCGCGTCGGTCGCGGACGTGGTCTCGGGTCGAGGACACTAGCGCGGGCGCTCGTGCCGCGCGGCTGTCTCGGTGCGGCCCGGTGCGTGCCCGGTGCGTGAACCGATTCGACGGAGATTTTGCCGATAACAGCTGGTTTGGGGCCGAAAACCTGTCTTCCGGGCAAAATCTCCGTCGAATTAGCACGGTGGCCGGCTGCCGGGGACCGGGCCTGGTGTGGTCTACTCGACGCATGAGCGTTGAGCCGGGGGTTTCGCAGCAAGCCGTGCGGCAGGCGGAGGCCGCCGCGGATGCAGCCGCCGAGGCTGCCGGGGTGACCGTGCGGCAGGCTGAACCCCGCGACCTGGCCGCGGTGATCGGCCTGTTCGAGCGCACCTGGGGCGTGGGCCACAGCCCCGACAGGTCGATGCTCCTGGCGCTCGACTTCGCCGGCAACACCGTGATGGTGGCGACCAAGGCCGGCAAACCGGTCGGCGCTACGCTCGGCTTCCTCGGCTGGACCGACGGCATCCACCTGCACTCGCACATGGCAGCGGTCGTGCCGTGGCAGCGCGGCAGTGGGGTCGGCTACGCGCTCAAATTGTTCCAGCGGGCACTCTGTCTGCAGCACGGCGTCGCAGACATGCGCTGGACTTTCGACCCGCTGATCCGCCGCAACGCGCACTTCAACCTGGTCAAGCTGGGCGCCGAGGTGGTGCGCTTCCTGCCGGATTTCTACGGCCGGCTCGACGACGTCATCACCGGCAGCGACCGGAGTGACCGGTTCGAGGTGCGGTGGCGACTCGATTCTCCGCGCACCCTCCGGGCACTGGCCGGCGAACTCCCCCCAGTCTGGTCGGGCAGCGACTCGCTGTCTCTTGACGTGGACTTCGAGCGGCTGCGCGCCGACGACCCGGCCGAGGCCGTCCGGCGCCGGGACGAGTCCCGGACACTGTTCCAGAACAACCTGTCTCGCGGGATGCGCCCCGAGCTCACTGAGAACAACGATTACATCTTCACACCGGATGTCCCCGATCGCCGGCCGGCCCCCGACTGAGCCTCGTCGGCCCTGCCCGCCCTGCCCGCCCTGCGCGCCGTGCGAATTCGACGGAGATTTTGCCCGTAAACCCGGTTTTCCGACCCAAAACATCCGTTTCGGCCAAAATCTCCGTCGAATTGGTTCGGGAGCGCAGCCCCCGCGCCAGACAAGGCGGCGCACTCCGCGCCAGCCGTCACTCCGCGCCAGACGAGGCGGCGCACTCCGCGCCAGCCGTCACTCCGGGCCAGACGAGGCGGCGCACTCCGCGCCAGCCGTCACCCCGTGCCAGCCGTCACTCCGTCCCAGATCGAGATGGCGATCTTGCCTCGGGTGTGTTCCTCGCCGAAGTGGTGCAGGGCGTCGGCGGTCCGGCTCAGTGGGTAGGTCGTCTCGATCCGGGGGGCGACCTTGTCCGAGTCGATCAGCTCGCGAATCACATCGAGATCGGTGGCGCTGGCCGACGCCACGAGCGGGCGGAGGCTCTGGCGCGAAAAGATTCCCAGGGCCGATGCGGCGAGGATGCGCCCGATCGGGCCGAGCAGACGACCGCCGGCGGCGGAGGACAGCACCAGCGTTCCGCGTGGGGTGAGCGCGCGGCGGCAGTCGGACAGGGAGCGATTGCCGATGAGATCGAAAATCACCTCGTACTGCCGACCCTTGGCCGTGAAATCCTCGGAGGTGTAGTCGATCACGTGGTCGGCGCCCAGGCCGCGGGCCAGCTCGGCGTTCCGAGTGCTGCAGACGGCCGTCACCTCAGCCCCGAAGGCTTTCGCAAGCTGCACGGCAAACGATCCGACCCCGCCGGATGCGCCGTTGACCAGAATCCGATCGCGCGGCTGCAGGTTCGCGGCATCGCGGAGTCCCTGCAGCGCCGTGGTCGCGGCGATCGGCACCGTCGCCGCCTGCTCGAAGGTGAGCGTGGCAGGCTTGTGGGCAACCACCTTCTCGGTCGCCACCGTGAATTCCGCGAAGCTGCCCGCATTGACCTCCGCGTAGACCTCATCATTCACGGCGACGCGTCGCACGGCGCTGCCGACGGCCACGACCACTCCCGCGGCATCCCGTCCCCGGACCGCGATGCGGGGTGCCCGCAAACCGAACGCGAGCCGCACGAGATAGGGCTCGCCGTGCATCAGCAGCCAGTCGGCCGCATTCACGGATGCCGCGTGGACGCGGATCAGCACTTCGTCGGCACGGGGCACCGGCATGGGGACATCGGTGTACTCGAGGGTCTCGGGCCCGCCGTAGGCCCGCTGGATGATCGCTTTCATGGCACCCTTTCTGGTGTAACACTATAGTGTGTGATACACAGTACAGTGCGACCCGCAAAACCGAAACCCGACAACACCAAATCCCCACACACCAACCCTCGGAAAGGATCCGATCCCATGATGCTGCTCACTCCACTCCCGCGGCCCGTGCTGCTCTCCACGCTCTGGATCGTTCTGCTGTTCAACTACCTCTACTGCGACGTGCTCGGGCTCTACGACCCGGCACACCTCGTCGACCTCGAGACCGGCACCCTCGGCGGCGGGCCCTTCACACCCGGCAAGCTGGTCGCGGCCGGGGTGCTGATGCAGATCCCCATCGCGATGGTTCTTCTCGCTCGCGTGGTGCGGCACGGACTGAACCGCTGGATCAATGTGGGCGCCGCATCTGTTATGGCCGCGGTTCAGGTCTCCACGCTGTTCCTCGGCACACCGCCCACGCCGGTCTACCTGTTCTTCTCCGCGATCGAGATCACGCTGCTGCTGGCCATTGTCGTCCTCGCGGCATCCTGGAGACGCTCCAGGGAGCGGGCGGCGCACGACCGGGCCCTTGCGGGTGTGTGACGCACACTAATGTGTACAAGTGCTCAACGAAGAAGAACTCGCCACCCACCGGCAGGAGTTGCGGCGCGGCACCATCGTGCTCGCCTGCCTGGTGCTGCTCATGCAGCCCAACTACGGCTACGCCCTGCTTACGGCCCTCGAATCCCAGGGGTTCGCGGTGGATGCCAACACCCTGTACCCTCTGCTGCGGCGCCTGGAGAAGCAGGGTCTCCTCACGAGCGAGTGGAACACCGACGAGTCCCGACCGCGCAAGTTCTACGTCACGAGTGAGGAGGGGGTGGGTCTCGCCGCCACCCTCACCACCGACTGGAACGAATTGAACATGGCATTCCGATCCCTCACGGAGACATCATGACCACCCCGTTCACCCCGTCCACCCTCACCGACCGCTTCGTCACCGAAGCGCTGCGCGGCCTGCCTGCGCGGCAGCGTGCTGACATTGAAGCCGAACTGCGCACCCTGATCGCCGACGCAATCGAGGATCGCCTGGAGGCGGGAACGGATGCCGTGGCCGCCGAACACACCGTGCTCGCCGAGTTGGGCGCACCGCGCCGGCTGGCCGCCCGGTACTCGGAGAAGCCCACCTACCTCGTGGGACCGGATCTCTACTTCGACTACGTGCGCGTGCTCACGGTGCTGCTCTCGACCGTGGTGCCGATCTGGTTTCTGTTCAGCGGCATCGTCACTTTTGTCGCCGGCTCGTCGGCTGGTGAAACGGTGGGCGTCGCCGTCACCGGCGCAATCGAGACGGCCATGTCGATCGCGTTCTTCACGACGGTGATCTTCGCGATCATCGAGCGCACATCGGCGATGCGGTCAAGGCGCACAGTGGTCTGGGATCCGGCATCCCTGCCCGAGGTCCTGGACAAGCGCGGCTATTTCACGGAGCTCGTCGGCGGAATCAGTTTTCTCGTGATCATCGCCAGCGTGCTGATCTGGCTGCAGACGGTGGGTGCGGTCGAGGGGCGGGACAGCGCACTCATCGGTCCGATTGCGACGGAATTGTGGACATCCGGGGCGTTCTATATCGCGCTTTTCTATGCCGCGGTCAGCATCAGTTTTCACCTGTTCGCGTATTACACGGGATGGTCGGTGTCGAATGCGATGGCGACCATCGTGCTGGACGTTCTCTTCGTCGTTCCAGCGGTCTGGCTCACGGCGAGCGGCCGGCTGCTCAACCCGGACTATTTCGATGCCGTCGGCTGGCCGCAGGGCGTCGGGGTCGTCACGGCCATCGTGGTGGTCGTCGTGCTGCTGTTCTCCGCCCTGGACTCCATTGACGCAATCGTGCGCGCGACCCGGAAACGGCGCACTCGCTGAGCCGTGATTCGCAGAGCGCGAAGAACGGATGCCGCGCTACTCCCCGCGCCGGGTGAAGCGTCGCTCGAACCAGTAGAGCAGTTCGGGGCGCACCCGGTTCAGGTCCTGCAGGGTCATCGGTTCGGGCACCCGCACCATGGGTACGCCGAGCTGATCGACCACCGTGTCCATGGCGCCGCGCGAGTAGTACTGCCCGCGCATGCGCACCAGCAGTCGGCCGTCGGTGCCGGTGACGAAGAGCTGCGGCTGCGTGTCGAGCGCCCCGCTCCGGTAGAGGTCGAGCAGCACGACACTGCCGATCTCGTCCGAGGAGAAGTCCTTGACCAGGCCCATGAAGCCGCGCTCCGAGATACCCTCGGCATCGACACGGATGATGGTGCGAGTGTAGGCGAGATAGGCAAGGCCGCAGATGCTCAGGAGCACAACCTGGGCGATGGCAACCGGACGCCAGGTGCCGTTGGGGATGCTGAGCCAGAAGAGCACGGCGGAGATGGGTGCGACAAGGGCCAGGACGGAAAGCCCCGACTGCACCAGCAACCGGCCGTGGGGCCGCAATGCGTGCGTGTGCATACGCACACCCCCGTTGAATCTCACCCTTGGTTCCCCCTCGCCGGTGTACACAGATTATCTCGGATTTTGCGTGAGTGCGGCAGTCACCGATAGGGGGGGTGCCGTGTCGAAACCGGAACAGACGACGGATGCCCGTGAACCGTATAGTGAGCGGGTGCCATCCTTGTCTCTCCGAAGAAGCGGTCCGCGCGTGCCGCGCGCCCGGCTGCATCCGGCGCAAGTCGTGGTCGCCGGATTCGCCGCCGCCATCCTGATCGGCACGGTGCTGCTGATGATCCCGATCGCGACGCCCGGCCCCGGCGGCACCCCGCTCCTGATCGCGGCTTTCACGGCCACGTCGGCCGTTTGCGTGACCGGGCTGACCGTCGTCGATACCGCGACGTTCTGGACGCCGTTCGGCCAGGTCATCATCCTGGCCCTGATCCAGGTCGGCGGCTTCGGGATCATGACGTTCGCCTCGGTCATCGGGCTCGCCGTGATCCGCAAGATGTCCCTTCGGTCCCGCATGACGGCGGCCGCCGAGGTTAAGAGCTTCGGGCTCGAGGATGTCCGCGGGCTGGTTCTCGGCGTCGTGCGCATCTCCCTGATCGTGGAGTCCATCGTGGCGGTGCTGCTGAGCCTGCGGTTTTGGATCGGGTACGGCGAAGCGCCGGGCAGGGCCATCTGGCTCGGCGTGTTCCACTCCGTGTCCTCGTTCAACAACGCGGGCTTCGCCCTGTTCAGCGACAACCTCATCTCCTATGCGACGGACCCGTTCATCTGCCTGCCCATCGCCGCCGCCGTGATCCTCGGCGGCCTGGGCTTCCCGGTGATCATGCAGCTGCGCAAGCACCTCCGGAACCCGCTGAAGTGGTCGATGAACACCCGCATCGTGCTGGCCGGAACGATCACACTTCTGGTCGCGGGCACTGTCTACATCACCAGCGTGGAGTGGAACAACCCGGGCACGCTCGGACCGCTGGACTGGCCGAGCAAACTCCTGGTGGGATTCTTCCAATCGGTGCAGACGCGCACAGCCGGGTTCAACAGCCTCGACATCGGGGCGATGGATTCCGCGAGCCTGCTCGGCATGGACGTGCTCATGCTGATCGGCGGAGGCCCGGCCGGCACCGCCGGCGGCATCAAGATCACCACCTTCGCTGTGCTGTTCTTCATCCTGCTGACCGAAATCCGTGGCGAGGTGGCCGTGAACGTCTTCGGCAAGCGCCTCTCCCGGGCCGTGCACCGTCAGGCGATCACCATCGTGCTCCTGGCGGTTGCGGTGATCACGGTCTCCACGGTCGCCCTGATGCTGATCACCGATATCGGCCTCGATGCCCTTCTGTTCGAAGCGATCTCCGCGTTCGGCACGGTGGGGCTCTCCACCGGGATCACCGCGGGTCTGCCCCCGGCCGGTCATATCATCCTGATGCTGCTCATGTTCATCGGTCGTCTGGGTCCCATCGCCTTCGCCTCGGCGCTCGCCCTGCGGGACCGCCCCACCGGGTATGAATTACCGAAAGAGAGGCCCATCATTGGCTAAATTTTCCCTGTTCGGGCACCAGCAGCCTGCGCGTATGGCCGAAGAGGATGCGATCGTCGTGATCGGCCTGGGTCGGTTCGGCAGCGCCCTTGCACTCGAGCTGATGGCCAGCGGCAGCGAGGTGCTCGGCATCGACGGAGACGAGGAGATCGTGCAGGCGCACAACGGCCTGCTCACCCACGTCGTGCGCGCCGACTCGACCAAAGAGGAGACGCTCCGCCAACTCTCGGTGCCGGACTTCAGCAGCGCGGTCGTCGCGATCGGCGGCGATATCCAGGCGAACATCCTCACCGCGAGCCTGTTGCTCAAGCTGGGCATCCCGAATATCTGGGCCAAGGCGGTCAGCGACCCACACGGTGAGATCCTGCGCCAGATCGGCGTCAAGCACGTCATCTACCCCGAGAAGGACATGGGCAAAAGGGTGGCCCACCTCGTGCGCGGGGTGATGCAGGACTACATCGAGATCGACGAGAACTTCGCCCTCGTGAAGACGAACCCGCCGCAGGAGATCATCGGCGTGCCGCTCGGAAAATCGAGCGTGCGCACCATCCACGGGGTCACCGTCACGGCATTCAACCGCCCCGGCAAGGGCTGGAGCTACACGACCCTTGACACGACGTTGGAGGCCGACGACGTCATTCTGATCGCCGGCGACGTGCGCAAGGTGGAGTCCTTCAGCCGCCTCAGGTAGCGGATGCCGTCGGCCTTCCCGGTCGGCGAGGAGCTGGGTGCGGCGGGGCTGGGTTGGGTTGGGTTGGGTGCGGCGCGGTGCGGCTGGGCCGGGCTGCGTGCGGCGCGGCGCGGCTGGGTGCGGCTGGGCCGGGCTGC
>NZ_SOGZ01000039.1:0-45788 GCF_004403145.1 Cryobacterium sp. TMT1-62
ACTCCAACGCTCCATCGTCAAGCACCGGGCCGCGATCCTTGCATCGATCGAGCACGGCCTCTCCAACGGCCGCATCGAATCCATGAACACCAAGATCCGGCTCATTACCCGCATCGCGTTCGGCTTCAAATCACCCGACGCCCTCATCGCCCTCGCCATGCTCAGCCTCGGCGGCCACAAACCAGTGCTCCCCGGCCGGGTTTAACCCACAGAAGCAGCAGGAGAGCCAAAATCGCCGTCGAATTCGTTGGGGACGGAGTTGCTGCAGGGCCGCGGACCCGAGAGACACGGTGGCCGGAACGCACTCACATCCCGCGTCACGGTCCACTGCTTGCCTGCGTCGACATCACGAACACCCGGCTCGGAACCCCCAAGCCGCGATCCCGCATCGTCCACGGCCATGAAGGCTCAGTCAGCTATGCGGGGAGGCCCGTGCGGAGTTCGCGGGTCAGCGACTTCACGACGGCCGGCAGGCTGCCGCCGTGCGCCTCGGCGACGCGCAGCTGCCGCTGGTAGCTCGCACCCGCGGTGATGATCCGGTTCAGGCTCTGCAGCTCGTCCAGGCAGCCCAGACGCTCGGCGACGGGGGAGAGGATGCCGATCAGCCGGCGCACATCGTCGGTCACCAGGCTTTCGGCGCCCGCGGCATCCGTGATGATCTCGGCGTCCAGGCCGTAGCGAGCGGCCCGCCATTTGTTCTCACGAACGAACCACGGCTGCATCGGCCCGACCGTCTCGCCGGCGTCGAGACGCCCAGACATCCAGTCGACCAGGCACTGGATGAACGCGGCGATGGCGCCGAGTTCCTCCGTCGTGGACACGCCGTCGCAGGCGCGCACCTCGATGGTTCCCCATCGCGGCGAAGGACGGATGTCCCAGCGCACCTCGGTCGCATCCTCGATCACCCCGGTGGCCGTCATATCGGCCACGTAGCGCTCCCAGGCCTCCCAGTCCTGCAGGATCCACGGCAGGCCGGCGGTGGGCAACTGCTGGAACATGAGGGCGCGGTTGGAGGCGTAGCCCGTGTTCACGCCGGCCCAGAACGGGCTCGACGCCGACAGGGCCTGCAGGTGCGGCAGGAAGCCGAGCAGGCCGTTCAAAATCGGGATGACCTTGGCCTTGTCCTCGATCCCCACATGCACGTGGATGCCCCAGATCATCATGTTGCGGCCCCACCACTGGGTGCGGTCGATCAACCGCTGGTAGCGGGCCTCGTCTGTAACCTTCTGGTCGAACCACTGGCTGAACGGATGCGATCCGCTAGAGATGAGTTCGACGCCCCGCGGATCCGTGATGGCGCGCACCTCGTCAACCTGGACGGCGACATCCGTGACGGCGCCCGCAACTGTATGGTGCACCCCCGACACGAGTTCGACCGTGTTCAGGAGCAATTCCCCGGTGATGTGCGGATGCGGCGTGCCGTCGGGCGCGGCCAGAGCCGTCAGCACCTCTTCGGCCAGGCAGACCAGGTCACCCGACTCGCGGTCGACGAGGGCGAGTTCCCACTCGATGCCAATGGTTGACCGTTTCGACCGGGCAAATTCGATCCCCATGCGCGGTCCTTCCGATCCTGGTTCACCCCTTCGGGCGTGGTTGTGTGACAATCCTGACACCGATTGGCGAAGCGGCGCCCCAGCCGGACGCGGGTCCGGTGATGACCGCGCCGCCCAGCCGGTCGATTATCAGAAAGTCGTCGATGTCTGACAGAATAGTTAGTCGAGTTCTCTTGCGTCCGACCCTCTACTCAGGCGCAGGAAAAAACCTTATTGAGCTTGTGCCGAGTGTGCCCCCACGCTCACGGCCCTCAGTTCGCCAAAAATCAAATACACAGGAGAATTGTGGCTGTCAAAATTCGTTTGAAGCGCATGGGCAAGATCCGTGCACCGTACTACCGCATCGTCGTTGCCGACGCGCGCACCAAGCGCGATGGTCGTGTCATCGAAGAGATCGGCATCTACCACCCCACGCAGGAGCCCTCCGTCATCGAGGTCAAGTCCGAGCGTGCCCTGTACTGGCTGGGCGTTGGAGCACAGCCGACAGAGCAGGTTGAGGCTCTCCTCAAGCTGACCGGCGACTGGGGCATCTTCAAGGGTGACAAGAACGCCGTCAGTACCGTGAAGTTCAAGGAGCCGAAGGCTCCGTTCGTCGCCGACGAGAAGAAGAAGCCGGTTCTGAAGCCGAAGGCCGTCAAGCCTGTGGCCAAGGAAGAGGCACCCAAGGAGACCGAGGCTGCCGCGGAGGCAACCGAAGAGGACAAGGCGTAATTTTGCTCGCTCCCGCGCTCGAGCATCTTGTCAAGGGGATCGTCGATCACCCGGACGATGTGCATGTTGTGACCCAGACGTCCCCACGGGGCGAGGTTCTCGAGGTTCGTGTGAGCCCCGAAGACCTCGGCCGCGTGATCGGGCGTTCCGGGCGCACCGCCAAGGCACTGCGCACCCTCGTGGCCGCGCTGGCCGACGGCCGGCGCGTGCGCGTTGACGTCGTCGACACCGATTTCTGAACTGGTAAATGAGTAGTTGGATATGAGTTCGGTGAACGACAGTACGACTCCGCGCAGCCAGTTGAGGGTGGGGCGCCTGACCAAGGCGCACGGTCTCAAGGGCGCGATCAAGCTGGAATTGTTCACGGATGACCCGGGACGTCGTTTCGTCCCGGGCGCCGTGTTCACCCTGCAGGTGCCCACGGGTTCACCCTGGCACGGCAAGAAAATCGAGCTCGTCGAGCTCCGCTGGTACAACCAGCACGCGGTCGGCTTCTTCAAGGATGTCCCCGACCGTGAAGCGGCCGAAGCCCTCGCCAAGGCGATCCTCTGGATCGACCAAGACGACGCGGAACAGTCCGGCGAAGAAGACGCCTGGTACGACCACCAGTTGATCGGCCTCTCCGTCGTGCGCGACGGCGTCCAGATCGGAACCATCGCGCGGCTGGAGCACCTTCCCGCGCAGGACCTGTTGATCGTGAAGACCCCCGCCGCCGAGGTCATGATCCCATTCGTGAAGGCCATCGTGCCCTCCGTCGACATCACGACCGGCATCGTCACCATCACCCCGCCTCCCGGCTTGCTCGAAGAGCTCCCGGAGGAACCGGACGACGACGATGACAACGTCGACAATAGTGACAACACCGCAGCCACGGCTGCCCCCGAAACTGAATCAGAACCCCAGGCCGAGGTTGACGGAGCCCCCGGCCGGAGCTGAAACACCTCCTCGGGGAGAGGCGCGCCGCGCCCGACCGGCTCCCCACCTCGTCACGACGCGGCAGACCTCTTATTGGAGCACCGTCGCATGTCGTACGTTAAACCGAGCCAACTCGTCGATGACATCACTCACTCCGGCATGCTTAAAACGCAACTGACCCTGGGGCAAATGGTGATGCGGGGTGCGCTTGCCGGGGCGATTCTCGGAGCGGCCACGACCGTCGCCTTAACCGCCACGGCCCAGACCGGGCTGCCGATCGTCGGGGCCGTGCTCTTCCCGGTCGGATTCGCGATGATCCTGCTATTGGGCCTCGAGCTGGTCACCGGTAGCTTCGCCCTTGTCCCGCTTGCGATCATGGAAAGGCGCACGACGGTCACCCGGGGACTCAGGAACTTCTTCGTGGTCATTCTCGCCCACCTCTTCGGGGCCGGACTGTACGCCTTCCTCTACACGACGTCGATCACTTACTTGGGCACGGACATGTCCGACCCGATGGTCCAGGCCATCATCGACCTCGCCGAGCACAAGGTGCTGCCCTACGAGGCGGTCGGTGCCGGCGGCATCCTTGTCGTGATCATCAAGGCCATGCTCTGCAACTGGATGGTCGCCATCGGCACCATCATGTTCTATACGTCCAAGTCCACGGGGGGCAAGATCCTCGCGATGTGGCTGCCGGTGACGACCTTCTTCAGCCTCGGCCTCGAGCACGCGATCGTCAACATGTTCGCGATCCCGGCCGGCATCATGCTCGGCGCCGACGTCACGGTCGGGCAGTGGTGGGTATGGAACCAGGCCCCGGTGCTCCTTGGCAACGTCCTGGGCGCCATCCTCTTCACCGCGCTGCCAATCTACTTCTCGCACCGTACCCATGTGAACCGCGCCCCGGCATCCGGTGAAGCAGTCGACGTCGACGCGGAGGTGGCCGCCGAGGCGACCGAGCCTGCCGAACCCACGCTCGTTCGCTCGTAGACTTCTCCCGTGCGTATCGACATCATCACGATCTTTCCGGAGTTCTTCTCCGTCCTCGACGTCTCCCTGGTCGGCAAGGCCCGGCAATCGGGGCTGATCGACCTTCGGGTGCACAACCTGCGCGACCACACCCACGACCGGCACCACTCCGTCGACGACACGCCCTACGGCGGCGGCGCCGGCATGGTGATGAAGCCGGAGCCATGGGGTGACGCGATCGACGCGATCCTCACCGACGTGCACCCGGGTGCCGAGCCGCCGGATGCGTCCGTCATGCCCGAAACGACGGCGACGGATGCCAGTCCGCTCCTGATCTTCCCGTCCCCGGCTGGGGATTTGTTCACGCAGGCCATGGCCCGGGAGTTGGCCGAGGAATCGAACCTCATCTTCGGCTGCGGACGCTACGAGGGCATCGACCAGCGGGTCTTCGACCACTTCGAGCAGGACGGCCGGGTGCGCTTGGTCAGTCTCGGCGACTACGTGCTCAACGGGGGAGAGGTGGCCGTGATGGCCATGATCGAGGCCGTCGGTCGTCTGATCCCGGGGGTCGTCGGCAACCCGGAAAGCCTTGTCGAGGAATCCCACGAGGACGGCCTCCTCGAATATCCGAGCTACACGAAGCCCGCGGCCTGGCGCGGCCTCGACGTTCCGTCGGTGTTGCTCAGTGGCAACCACGGCGCCGTCGCGGCGTGGCGGCGGGAGCAGCAATTCTTGCGCACGGCCCGGGTGCGCCCGGACCTTCTGCCGCCAGCGAACTGAGCTCGCCGGAGCAGGTCGCCCGGGTAGTCTGGTTTCGTGTTCGTACGCAGGTTCTTCTACTACTGGCAGTTCATTGCCGTCCTCGTGCTTCCGGCGTGGCTCCTGGTCGGCGCCTCCGTTTACGGCAGCGGCGGCTGGGACGTGGTCGGCAGCTTCTTCGGCGGCCTCGTGGTCGGTGTGGGCCTGCTCACCGTGAGCCTGATCTTCTTCGCCCGCACCGAGGTGCGCAGCACCCGCATGGTGTCGTGGGCCGACGTGGGCATCCTCACGCTCTGGCACGCCCTG
The DNA here is from genome assembly GCF_004403145.1 of Cryobacterium sp. TMT1-62. NCBI lineage: Bacteria > Bacillati > Actinomycetota > Actinomycetes > Micrococcales > Microbacteriaceae > Cryobacterium > Cryobacterium sp. TMT1-62. Next base: position 5,214 of record NZ_SOGZ01000039.1, read on the forward strand.
ATCGTGGGCATGGGCTTTACCTACGACGTCGCGCCGGGCCTCGCCGCGCTGGTGATCGTGGTCGGAATCGGCGCGTTCTGGTTCGCCATCTGGGAGCTGATCGCCGCCGCCCGCCGCAGCATGCGGGCCATGATGCTCCTGGTCGAGGAGACGGCGAGGGGCCCCGCGTTCCTGCCGACCGTGCCGCCCACGCTGCCGCCGACCGACGGTTTCATCCCCACGCCGGATCCCTCCGTCATCATCGTGCGCGAGCATTCACTCCGCCCGCCCGGGGAGTCGTTCGAGAAGAAGGAATCCGGGAAGAAGCACGGTCAGGCGCCGGAGGCCTGACCTTCACCCAGCTTTTGCGGGCATGGTGCGTTTCGTGACATAATCATCGCTTGTGCCGTGGCAAGCCTCTGCCACAGGGGAGCTGCAAGGTATCGGCACGAAACACACTCATTCATTTGCTGATTCGCTCGCCTCGCGGGTCGGATCGCATAAGCCGTAGTCGTCCTGTGGCGGATACAGAGAGCGAACAGTATGCATATTCTCGACCAGGTGGATGCCCCATCCCTCCGCAAGGACATTCCGGCGTTCCGCGCCGGCGACACCGTCAAGGTCCACGTCAACATCGTTGAGGGCGCTCGCTCTCGTGTGCAGGTCTTCCAGGGAGTCGTCATCGGACGCTCCGGCGAAGGCGTGCGCGAAACGTTCTGCGTACGCAAGGTCAGCTTCCAGGTCGGCGTCGAGCGTACCTTCCCGGTGCACTCCCCGGTGATCGACCGCATCGAGGTCGTCACCCGTGGTGACGTGCGTCGCGCGAAGCTGTACTACCTGCGCAACCTGCGCGGCAAGAAGGCCAAGATCAAGGAGAAGCGCGACTAACACCCGTCGCAGTCGACTTCCAGCTTGCGCTGAATTCCCCCTGAGCTCCTCACCCGTACACTGGGTCAGGAGCTCAGGCGGTTTAATGACAGATAATTCTCTGCCCACGCGATCCAATCGCCAGGGAACAGAAACAAAGCGCAAGAAGCGCGGCGTTGCACTCTTTATACGTGACCTGCTGGTCATCTTCGTGGTGGCGCTGCTCATCTCGTTCCTGATCAAGACGTTCCTGGTGCGCTCGTTCTACATTCCCTCCGGGTCGATGGAGACCACCCTCCTGATCAACGACCGGATCATCGTGAACCAGCTCGAACCGAAACTGATCCCGGTCGAACGCGGCGACGTCGTCGTGTTCCGGGATCCGGGCGGCTGGCTGCTGCCGCAGGCGCCCCTCGAGCAGAACGCCGTCATCGCCGCCGTGGACTGGGTCATGGCCGCGGTGGGGCTGTCGGCGCCGGACAGCAACGACCACCTGATCAAACGCGTCATCGGGCTGCCGGGCGACCACGTCACCTGCTGCAACCCGCTCGGCCAGATGAGCGTCAACGACGTGCCTCTGTCCGAACCCTATGTGTCTCTGCCGACCGGGGAGACGAGCGTTTCGCAGGACGACTTCGACATCGTCGTGCCAGACGGCTCGCTCTGGGTGATGGGTGACAACCGCTACAACTCCAAGGACTCCCGCTACAACACCGAGACCCCCGGCAAGGGGTTCGTGCCCATCGACAACGTCGTCGGGCGCGCCCTCGTGATCAGCTGGCCGACCGCGCGCTGGTCCTGGCTCGACGACTACCCGGAGGTCTTCCAGGGCGTCCCCACGGAGACGAGGTAGGGAATGGTCGTGGATCCGACCCTCGACGTCGAACGGGCGTTGCTGGCCGCCGGGGCGACCTGCGTGATCGGCGTCGACGAGGTCGGCCGCGGCGCCCTTGCCGGTCCGGTGGGGGTAGGTGTGGCCGTCGTCAACGCCTCAGCTTCGGCCTTCCCGGCCGGTTTGCGCGACTCCAAGATGCTCAGTGAACTCCGGCGCGGGCTCCTTGCGCCGCTGGCTGTCGCCTGGGCGCTGCACTCAGCGGTCGGCCTCGCGACGCCGCTGGAGGTCGACCGACTGGGCATCATCGCCGCGCTCGGCCTGGCCGGCAAGCGGGCCCTCGCGCAGCTGTTCGCGGCCGGGGTCGACATCACCGGCGCCGTGGTGCTTTTGGACGGCAACGACGACTGGCTGAACAGGGCACTGAGCACTCCGCTCAACGTGGTGACGCGCGTGCGGGCCGACCAGGACTGCGCGTCGGTGGCCGCGGCATCCGTGATCGCGAAGGTGCACCGCGACGCTCTGATGATCGAGGCGGATGCCGTGACGCCCGGCTACGAGTGGGCCGGCAACAAGGGCTACGGCAGCCCCGCCCACATGGCGGCGATCGCCCTGCTCGGACCCACTCTGCTGCATCGCAAATCCTGGCTGAAGATCACAGCGTAGGATTGAGGAACCATGGAAGAAGATGAATTCGAGGACTACGACCGCGAGGTCGAGCTGGCCCTGTACCGCGAGTACCGAGACGTTGTGGGGCAGTTTCAGTACGTCGTCGAGACCGAACGACGCTTCTATCTCGCGAACGAGGTCGAGCTGGTGCGCCGTGACACGGAGCACGACTTCTACTTCGAATTGACCATGAAAGATGTCTGGGTCTGGGACGTCTACCGTTCCGACCGGTTCGTGAAGTCGGTGCGGGTGCTGACCTTCAAAGACGTCAACGTCGAGGAACTCGCGTCCAAGGAGTTCGAACTGCCGAAGGAACTCGCGCTCGACGAGTAGCACAACGAAGACTCAGGCCTGGGGGTCTGCACACTCGGCGCAACGATGCGGTCGAGAACGAAGGGTATGTCTTTTGCTTCAGGAATCTGATCGCGCTCTGGCCTCGTGGATCAACCGGGAGGCACTCGCTGAAGAGATGATCCCCTTGATCGGCCGTCTGTATCGGGAAAATCACGTCGTCACGAGCGTGCACGGCCGGGGACTGGTCAACCAGTCGGTGATCGGACTGCTCAAGGCGCACCGCTTCGCGCGCCACATCGACGATGTGGAACTGCCCCTGGAGGAGACCCTGCCGCTGCTGCAGACCCTCAGCACCCTCCGGCTCGGGACCGCGTCGATCGACCTCGGCCGGCTGGCCATGACCTACAAACTCGAAAGTGCCGGGCGCGGCCGGGAGGAATTCCTCCGGGCCGAGCTGGCGGATGTCGTCGACCGGCAGGGTGACTTCGTCACCGCGGGCACGGATGTCGTGCTGTACGGCTTCGGCCGGATCGGACGTCTCCTCGCGCGCATCCTGATCGACCACGCCGGCGGGGGACAGGGTTTGCGCCTGCGGGCCATCGTGGTGCGCCGCGGGTCGGACAACGACATCGTCAAGCGGGCGAGCCTGCTGCGCCGCGACTCGGTGCACGGACCATTCGAGGGCACCATCACCGTCGACCCGGTGGGCAACACGATCCTCGCCAACGGCACGCTGATTCAGGTCATCTACTCGAGCGACCCGGCCACCGTCGACTACACCCGATACGGCATCCAGAACGCTGTCGTGGTCGACAACACGGGACGCTGGCGCGACGCCGACGGACTCCGCCAGCACCTGGCCTGCCCGGGTGTCGCCCGGGTGCTGCTCACGGCTCCGGGCAAGGGCGCGCTGAAGAACATCGTGCACGGCATCAACCACGACGCCATCACCGCGGACGACACCATCATCACGGCGGCATCCTGCACCACCAACGCGATCACGCCCGTGCTCAAGGCCGTGAACGACCGCTTCGGTATCCGGGAAGGCCATGTGGAGACGGTGCACTCGTTCACCAACGACCAGAACCTGATCGACAACTTCCATTCGGGCGACCGCCGCGGGCGCAGCGCCGCCCTGAACATGGTGATCACCGAGACAGGGGCCGCGAAGGCCGTCGCCAAGGCGCTGCCCGAGCTGGCCGGCAAGCTCACCGGCAACGCCATCCGGGTGCCCACGCCCGACGTGTCGATGGCGATCCTCAACCTCACCCTCACGCAGGGCACCACCAAGGACGAGCTCAACACCTACCTGCGCACCATGTCGCTGCACTCCGAGTTGCACAAGCAGATCGACTACATCGACTCGCCCGAGGTGGTCTCCAGCGACTTCCTCGGCTCCCGCCGGGCCGGCATCGTCGACGGCCTGGCCACCATCTGCACCGACACGAAGGCCGTGCTGTACGTCTGGTACGACAACGAATACGGGTACAGCTGCCAGGTCATCCGGGTGCTCGAGGAGATGGCGGGCGTGCATCCGCCGGTGTTCCCGAAGGTGTTGATCGAGCCGGTCGCCCTGGTCTGAGTCACCGAGCGGCGTTGGCCCGGGTTCGGGTCAGCGCGGCCGGGGCTCGCAGATCACGACCGGGATATCACGGCCGGTTTTCTGCTGGTAGCCGTCGTAGCCCCGATAGGCCGCCACGATCTGCGGCCACAGCTCGGCTTTTTCCGCGGGGGACGCGGTTCGCGCCCGCAGCTTCAGGGTGGTGCCGCGCACGGTCAGCTCGACGTCGGGGTTCGCGACCAGGTTGAGATACCACTGCGGGTGGCGGTCGTCGCCGCCCTTCGAGGCGATCAGCACGAAGCGTTGGTGCCCGTGCACGGGGGCGGTGAGCATCGTCGTGCGACGCTTGCCGCTGGAGCGGCCGATGGTGTGCAGCTCGACCGCCGGCATCGACCCGAACGAGGCGAGCAGGCGCCCGCCGGAGGCCGTCAGCACCGCGCGGTGCAGCACGCTCATCGTCTTCATCTGCAGATCCGTCAGCCGATTACGCAGTCCCATGCCTCCAGCCTACGAGGTGAACAGGGGCGACCGACGGATGTCCCGGCGTCTTCTGCCCCGCTACAGGGGCAGCGCCCCGGCAATGTCCACCAGCGCGGCCTCCAGGTTGACGCCCCAGGTCTCCAGCAGCGCGAACAGCACGCCGTAGCCCGCATAGGCGGTGACCGGGATCAGCAGCAGCCACTCCCGCAGGGAGCCGGCGTTGCCCAGCACCGGCACGGACAGGTAGCCGCCCGATGACCACAGATTCTCGAGCACCGGCACCCGGCACCACCATCTGGGCGGTTTCGGGATCCACGGCCAGAACAGGGGCAGCCCGCCGGTGGTGAGCAGGTCGCCCAGAAGGTGCACGCCGTAGCCCAGTGTGAAGCAGATCACGAACCACGAGTGCTGCTCCGGGGCGAAAACGGCGATGAAAGCCGCCACGGCGAAGCCGATTGCCCAGGCCAGCCCCCACGACTGCTTCGAGAGGCCGAGCACCTTGGCCGCAAACGCGATCGCCGCGGCGCTCATCAGGGCCGGGCCGACGCGCACCGGTTCCGTGGCCCAGACGGGCTCCCAGAGCACCAGACCGATCACGGTGGCGAGCAGCCACGCCGAGAACAGGCCGAGCAGGCTGTGCAGGCCGTGCCGGTGGCCGCCGGAGGCCCGGGAGATCCCCGTGGTGACGAGCCGGCCGAGCACGGGGACGGATTGCGAGATGGTGGCCGAGTTGTGGTCGGCGTCGGCGAGGAGGGCCGCCCCGGCGCAGAGCAGCGAGCCGGCGATCGTGCCGACGGGCGTCACAGGAAAGAGCCCGAGGCCGTGCCCGGCGGTCGCCGTGACGGCGATCCAGGCGGCGGCGCCGGTCATGGCATGGTGTGCACCCATCATGAGAGGGGGTCCTAACTGGTCCAAGTCTGATTCAGGCCGTCGGGGGCATGCCGAGCCTCGACTAAGCCGGTTCACCAGTTCCCGTTCAACTGTAGGTGGCTTCCGCTCCCCGCCCGTGCCGGCCGGCACTAGCGTGGGGGCATGAGCACACCGGTTCCGTCCGCGCCCGCCGCGGCATCCGTCGTCGTGGAGCAGGCGCTGGCCCTGGCCCCGCTGATCGACGGCCACAACGACTGGGCGTGGGAGTGCCGGCAGAGCCGCGACTACTCCGTGGAGGGTCTCGGGGGCGGTCTGTCCACCGACACCGACATCGCCAGGCTGCGGGCAGGGCAGGTCGGAGCGCAGTTCTGGTCGGTCTACGTCAGCGACGACCTTACAGGCGCCGACGCCGTGCAGGGCACGCTTGAGCAGATCGACTGGGTCTACCGCCTCGCCGCGCGCTACCCCGACGACTTCGGCATCGCGCGCAGTGCCGCCGACGTGGAGGCCGCCCGAGCGATCGGGCGCATCGCCTCCCTGCTCGGCGCCGAGGGCGGACACAGCCTCAACGACTCCCCAGCCGCGCTGCGCATGTTCGCCCGGCTGGGCGTGCGCTACCTCACCCTCACCCACGTGCACAACACGACCTGGGCCGACTCGGGCACCGATGAACCCGAGCACGGTGGCCTCACACCCCGCGGCGTCGACTACGTGCACGAACTCAACCGGCTGGGCATGCTGGTCGACCTCTCGCACGTCTCCCCGGCCACGGCGCACGCGGCGTTGGACGCGTCCGACTCGCCCGTCATCTTCAGTCACAGCTCCTGCCGGGCCCTCAGTGACCACCCCCGCAATGTGCCCGACGACGTGCTGTGCCGACTGGCCGCCAACGGCGGGGTGCTCATGCTCACCTTCGTGCCCCAATTCCTGTCCGAGGACTACTCGGTCTGGTTCGAGGGCGACCGGGCCGGGCCGGCGCCGGTCGTGACGCTGACGGATGTCGCCGACCACGTCGAACACGCCCGCCGCGTCGCCGGAATGGCCCACATCGGCCTCGGAGGCGACTTCGACGGCACCGACGAGTTCCCTGCCGGCCTCGAAGGCGTCGACGGTTACCCGGCGCTGCTGTCCGAGTTGGCCCGGCGCGACTGGTCGGCCGCCGACCTCGCGGCTCTTGCCGGCGCCAACGTGCTGCGGGTGTTGCGCGAGACGGATGCCGCGTTCGCGGCCGCCGGACACGCGGCATCCGGCGCCTCGGTGCCCCGGTTGGTGCGCTGAGCATGCCGGGCCGGCGTGTTCCGCCAACCCTGCCGGTGCCCGGCTCCGAATCAGTGTCATGACCCCTCGACGACGCCCTGCCTTCTGGATCACCGTGTGGATCGCCGCCGCCGTGCTGCTCGCGGGGGCGGTGGCCCTGGCAATGCTCGCCCAGAGCGGCGTCCTGGGCCGCGGCCTGGGCGAGGCCGACCCGGGTCCCGCGGCCCGCGGCCCCGGCGAGACCGTGGTCGCCTTCTACGGCGACTCCTACACGCGCGGCACCGGCGGCTCGGCTGCGGACAAACGTTGGTCGACCATCGTCTCGGCCGAGCGCGACTGGACCGAGGTCAACCCGAGCCGCAACGGCCTCGGCTTCGTGAACCAGCGGCGGGGGGATGATCTGATCGACCAGGTCATCGCTGCCAGGCCGGACATCGTGATCAGCACCATGGGGCTCAACGACAACTTCTCGATGCCGTCCCGCGCCGACGAGATCGAGGCGGCGATCACCCGCGACTTCGAGACGATCCGGGCGGCCCTGCCAGAGGCGCGCCTCATCGTCGTGGAGCCGTTCTGGTACACCGAGGAGCGCCCGGACTCCGTGGAGCAGATCATCGGCTGGGTTCAGGCGGCCGCGCTCGGCGCCGACGCAGACTACATCTCCGGCGCCTCCTACTGGCTCGACGGGCACCCCGAGTGGATGGCCGACGACGGCCTGCACCCCAATGACGCCGGCTACGCAGCCCTCGCCGAGCGGATGGACGCGGCGCTCGCCGCGCTGGGGCTGTAGCTGGGGGAGTCCTGATCGATTGGTTGTGTCGCTCCCGGAACGGCAGAGCTGGTTGCACCGCGTGGACGCTGGTCAGCACAGACGGACCGCCGTGCCGGCGTCGAATTCGTTCGGGACGGTGGTGCTGAAGGCCGGGCCGGGGGTGGTCCTCCCCAGACGCGGCCGCGCCGCCGACCGCACAGCTTCTCGACCCCGCGAGTGCCGGGAGCGCCTACCCGGCACGCTGGGGGCGGAGGTGCTCGTGGCACGCAAAGACGAACTGGGCAGGCAGGGCGAGGAGTGCGCCGCCCTCTTCCTCGCCGCCGCCGGCTACCGGGTCGTGGAGCGCAACTGGCGCTGCGGGCAGGGTGAGATCGACCTGGTCGCCGAGCTCGGGGGAGAGGTCGTCTTCGTCGAGGTGAAGACGCGTTCGGGAACCCGCTTCGGGCATCCGTTCGAGGCCATCACTGTCGCCAAGCTCGCCCGGCTGCGTCGCCTCGCGGCGGCGTGGTGCGAACAGGCGGATGCCCGGCCCGCCCGCATCCGTGTCGACGCCATCGCCGTGATCATCCGTCCCGGCACCGAGCCCGTGATCGAGCACCTGACGGGCGTGTTCTGATGGGGCTCGCCCGCACGCATGCGGTGGCCCTGGCCGGGATGACCGGGGCACTGGTCGAGGTGGAGGCCGACATCTCCGGGCAGCTGCCGGGTATCATCCTGATCGGGCTGCCCGATGCGGCCCTGTCGGAGGCCACCGAGCGGGTGCGGGCTGCGGCGAAGAACTCGGGCTGTCCGCTCACCCGTAACAAGCTCACCATCAACCTCTCCCCGGCGTCGTTGCCGAAGCACGGGTCGGGCTTCGACCTGGCCATCGCGCTGGCCTGCCTCGGGGCCGACCAGGTGGTCTCGGCCGCGTCGGTGGGCCGGGTGGTGCACATCGGCGAGCTGGCCCTCGACGGACGGCTGCGGCCGACGCCGGGCATGCTCCCGGCGGTGATCGCGGCCTCCCGGCTTGGCCACGGCACGGTGATGGTGCCCGCCGGCAACGTCGATGAGGCGTCCCTCGTGCCGGGCGTGCGGGTGATCGGTGTCGCCTCCCTGCGGGACGCCGCCATCTGGCATGGCGCCGAACTCGAACCGATCCCGGTTGACCCCATCCTCGTTCCCGGCGACGCCGCGGCGGAGACGGCCGAACCCGACCTGGTCGACATCATCGGCAATGACGATGCGATCCTGGCGTTGCAGATCGCGGCGGCCGGCGGTCACCACGTCTTCATGGTGGGGCCGCCCGGCGCCGGCAAGACCATGCTGGCGGCCCGGCTGCCCGGACTGCTGCCCGACCTCGACGCTGAGGCCTCCCTCGAGGTCAGCTCCATGCGGTCGCTCAGCGGCCGCGCCGTCGGGCGCGCCCTGATCACCCGCCCGCCGCTTGAGGCCCCGCACCACACGGCGACGGCGGCGGCCATGGTCGGCGGAGGCAGCGGGCAGGTCCGGCCTGGCGCGGCGGCGCGCGCCTCGCACGGGGTGCTCTTCCTCGATGAGGCTCCCGAATTCGCCTCGGCGGTGCTCGACGCGCTCCGGCAGCCGCTGGAATCCGGGGTGATCAGCATTCACCGCGCCAACGCGGTCGCTCACTTCCCGGCCCGCTTCCAGCTGGTGATGGCGGCCAACCCGTGCCCCTGCGGGCAGTACGGCGCCCCTGACCTGGACTGCACCTGCCCGCCGAGCTCCCGGCGACGGTACTTGGCGCGCATTTCGGGACCGCTGCTGGACCGTATCGACATTCAGCTGCGGGTGCAGCGCATCACTGCCGCCCAGCTGAGGCTGGCCACCGAGACGCCCCGACTGGCGAGCGCCGTCGCCCGCGGACGGGTGATCGAGGCCCGAGCCGCCGCGGCCCAGCGCCTCGCCGGCACGCCGTGGACGCTGAACTCCGATGTGCCCGGCCCCTGGCTGCGCGGCCCCCAGGCCCGGCTGGGCAGAGCGGCCACGGCCATCCTTGACCGGGCGCTTGAACGCGGAGGCATCACCATGCGCGGATATGACCGAGTACTGCGGGTGGCCTGGTCCATCGCCGACCTCGAGGGCGTGTCCCGGCCCGGCATTGAACAGGTAGGGCAGGCCTTGTACCTGCGGAAGGGAATGACGTCATGATGCTGTTTGGGCTGGAGGAATCCACGGTGGTTGCGCTGACCGGGGGCGTGCGGGCATCCGCCGGGTCTGGCCCGACAGATGCCGCGGCCGCCGCCGATGTGTTCGCGCGCGCCGCGTGGACCGGCATCTCGGAGCCGGGCGACGGCGCCGCCGGACTGCTCGTGCAGGGGCTGGGGGCCGGGCCGGCACTCAGTGCCGTCCTCGACCTGTGGACCGGGGCCCGGCTCGCGGGCGCGCTGGCCGCAACGGGGTTGCCACTGACCGACGACCTGCAGGCCCTACTGGAGCAGGCCCTGCAACGCTGGCGGCCGCGGTTATCCTCGGCCGAGGTGATCCGTTCCCTGCAGCAGGCGGCGCGCGCGTCCGCCGGGCTCCTGGTGCCCACTGATGCACATTGGCCGAGAGGCGTCGACGACCTGGCAGTCCACGCGCCGATCGCACTCTGGTGGCGGGGCATCCCGACCGCTCTGACGGCGCTGTCCAACTCGATCGCCCTGGTGGGTGCCCGCGCGGCCACCGGCTACGGCGAGCATGTGACGATGGAGGCCTCCGCCGGGCTCGTCGACCGCGGCTTCCTCATCGTCTCCGGGGCGGCGTACGGCATTGACGGCATGGCGCACCGGGCGGCACTGGCCAGCTCGGGGCTGACCGTCGCGTTCCTCGCCGGGGGAGTGGACCGCTACTACCCGAGCGGCCACGACGCCCTGCTGAGCCGTATCGCCACGATGGGGGCGATCATTTCCGAACTGCCGTGCGGGGCCGCGCCCACCAAATGGAGGTTCCTGCAACGCAACCGGTTGATCGCCGCTGCCAGCGCGGCCACGGTCGTGCTCGAGGCCGGCTGGCGCTCGGGTTCGCTCAACACTGCCGGGCATGCCGCCGCTCTCGGCCGGCCGCTCGGGGCCGTTCCGGGCCCGGTGACCTCGCCGACGTCGGCCGGCTGCCATCGGCTGATCCGCGAGTATGACGCCGTTTGCGTCAGCACAGCCGCGGAAATGGCCGAACTGGTGGGCGAACGGATGCTGGGCCTCACCCTCGACCTGCCGCCCGCCGATGGAGACACGGCCGGGTTCGGCGGCCGCACGAGCGAGCAGGTGCGCGTGTTCGACGCTCTGAGCACGCGGGCGGCGCGCAGCGTGACCGACATCGCCCGTCGGGCCGGACTGTCGATGTCAACGGTGCAGGGGTCCCTCGGCGCCCTCGACCTGGAGGGGGTGGTTCGGGAGAAGGAGACCGGCTGGGTGCGCGGCCGGTAACGGTTCGCCGTTCACCCGACCACCCCCCTGGTCGTCCCCGTCCTTTCGGCGTACGAGCACGTCGACCGTGGCCCCGTCGTTGTCATCCATGATCACTGGAAGACTCCTGATCACTGGACGATCGTGACGATGACGGAGGCGCTCACAAGCCTTGAAGCTTCCGCCGTGAACGTGTACAGGCCCGCTTGATTGCCTTGGTAACTGACCTGGCAGCCACTGAACGTAGCAACACCGTTGAGAGAAGTCCTGGTTGTCGCCGCGCACGACAGCGTGCCGGATCTGTTGGACGGTGGACTCGCAGAGAGCGTGACGCTTACAGCGGCGTTCGCTGTGTTGCCGAAGGCATCCTGGATCGTGATTTCCGGCTGAGGCACGAAGAAGTCGTTCCTCTTATGGCTCTTCTGAGGGAATGTTCCGGTGAAAGCGAGTTTTGACGCGGCCCCGGCCGAGATCGTGGTGGTGTTGCTCGTGGCCGTGATGGGGCCTGCCACGACGGCCGTCAGTGTGTAGGCGCCGGCCTTGTCGATCCGACAACCGGTGAAGGTCGTGACGCCGGCGGTGCTGGCGGAAGCACACGCGGACAGGGTGGCCCCGACGGGTGTGTTGGTGAGGCTCAATGTCACGGCTGCGGTGCTGTTCGTGACGGTGTTGCCACCGGCATCCTGCACCGTGACAACCGGTTGGGTGGAGAAGGCACTCTGACTGATGGCGGTGCTGGTCGGGAAGGCGATGGCTAGTTTCGCTACGGAGCCGACCGATATGGTGAGGCTGCTGGACTCGGCCGTCCAGGTCCCTGAGGCCGCCGTGAGTGTGTAGCTGCCGGGTTTGTCGATCCGGCAACCGGTGAAGGCCGCGACACCGGACGCGGCCGCGAGCGGGTTGCCTGAGGTGCAGGACAGCGCGGCGCCTGCCTGGGTCGTGAGGCTGAGGCTGGTGGTGACGGTGTTTCCGAACGCATCCTGCACGGCAATGACAGGTTGGGTTGAGAACGGGGTTCCGCCGCTACTGCTATTGGCGGGCTGTGCGGTGAAGACGAGTCTCTCAGGAGGCCCGGCGGTGACGTTGATGCCGTTGCTCGTGGCGTCGACGAGCCCGGCCGAGGTGGCGGTGAGCGTGTAGCTGCCGGCCTTGTCGATCTGGCAGCCGGCGAAGGCGGCGATGCCTGAGACGGCAGCCCGGGCGTTCGCGGCGCAGGTCAGGCTGGCCCCGGCGGGTGAGGTGAGGCCGAGGCTGATTGTTGCGGTGCTGCCGGTGATGGTGTTTCCGCCGGCGTCCTGAACGGTGACCACCGGTTGGACGGGCGCGGCGAACGTGGTCTGGCTGGTGATGGAGAAGTCAACGGCAGGTTGGGTGAAGGACAGTTTCTTCGCGGAGCCCACGGAAACGGTCAGGGCGGTGCTCGTGGCGGCGGTCAGGGCACCGGAGGCCGCGGTGAGCGTATAGGTGCCGGCCCTGTCGATGGCGCAGCCGGTGAAGACCGCGACACCGGATGCTGCCGCCAGCGGGTTGGTTGGGCACGTGAGCCTGGCGTCGGCGGGCGACCCGGTGATTGCCAGTGTGACCGGGCTGGTACTGGTGGGCACGGTGTCTCCGGCGGCATTCTGGATCGCGACGCTGGGCTGGGCAGTGAAGACGGCGCCGCTGGTCGCGTCGGACGGTTGGGCCTGGAACGCGACTTTCGTCGGATTCGAGATCGTCACGCTGCCACTGGGGGCGCTCGCCGCGGTCCAGCCGTTGTAGACGGCGGTGACCGTGAAGGTATAGTCGCCGGTCAGAACGAGCAGGTCGTCGCAAAACGCGGTGGCCACGATGATGGTCGGGCTGGTGCCGCAGGCCGGGGTCGGCGTGCCGGTGCCGGTCTTGGTGCGGGTGGCGCAGGAGCCGGTCGGCGCGGGCGTGCCGACGGATGCCGTCCAGCGCAGGCTCACGGTGCCAGCGCTCGTCGCGGGAACGAGCACGTCGGTGGGCGGAAGCAGCGTGCCGAGGGCTGCCGAGCCGGAGCCGAACCCGGGGGCGGTGTAATACGCGGAGGCGCCACCGGTTACGGACACGACCAACACGGCAAGGGTCACGGCGGCGGTGAGGCCGAAGAATGAGAGGCGGGTGTTTCCGGATGCGGAACGGTGGGCACGGAGGGAAGTCACGTCAACCTCTCACAGCTGTCGAACGAGCATGAATGTTCAGGGACTCAGATGTACCAAAATGAAAATCGCACAGGTGGGCAGGCTCGGAGAGAGCCTGCCCACCTGTGATCGAGCTAGTTGGACTTGAGCGTCAGCGTGACGGTGGCGCCCTTGCAGGCGTCCTGGTCGTCAGCGGTGTCAAGGAACATGAGCGTCGAGGCTCCCGTGATGGTCACATCGACGACGGTCTGGCTCCTGGGCATGCCCATCACGCGCGCGTCGGAGACGACGGACGGGGCGATCGTAAAGTTGTCGGCGAAGACACACCCCGGGGCGTCAGTGCTGCCGGTCTGGGAGATGGTTGCGACCTTGAGGCTGGACGTGCCCGCATTTTTTGCGGAGTACGTCACCGGCACGGAGGCGCCCGGGGTCAGACCGTCGGCCAGGTGGGCGCTCAGCACCAGCGAGCCGTTGGACTTGGCGTTGGCCGCCGCACCGGTGCCGGAGCCGGTCGTCGACCAGTAGGCGTACGCTCCGCCTCCGCCGACCAGGAGCATCGCGGCCGCGACGAGCGCGATGCTCCTCACCCGCAGCTGCTTGGCGGTGCCGGCGGTTGCCTCGGGTGTGGTCTTCTTGGTCATGTGATGCCCTTCTATCGATTTCGGGTCTCGACAGTCCTCATCTGTGAGGACACGTGCTGAAAGCTAGGGCGGTCTCGTGTGCGCCGTTAGGCCGGATGAGCCCACAGAATGGGGCTGCGGGCCCCCCCAATAGTGGGTTCGCGCGAATCCCACCGAAGGGTGAATTTGCGCGACGACAGGCCGACGTCGGGGGCAGGCCGTAGTCTGGGCGGCACCCACGAAAGGTGAGCCATGTCAGCCGTGCAACTGGGCCAGTACCCTCCAGCCACCCACCTCATCGCGCATATCAGCGACACCCACTTCCTCGGCGGAGGTCGAGCGCTCTACGGCGCGGTCGACACCGACACCACCGTGTACCAGGCGATGGCACAGTTGGAGCGGTCCGGTCTCCGGCCCGACGCGCTGCTCTTCACCGGTGACATCGCCGACCGCGGTGAAGCCGCTGCGTACCGCCGGGTGCGTGACATTGTCGAGGCCGCGGCCGAACGGATGGGCGCCCCCGTCATCTGGGTGATGGGGAACCACGACAAGCGCGAGGCCTTCCGCACCGAGCTGCTCCGGGAAAAAGGATCCTCGGCGCCGATCGACCGGGTATTCGAAATCGGGGGAGTGCGCATCATCGCACTGGACACGAGTGTTCCGGGCTATCACCACGGCGACCTGTCCGGCGCGCAGTTAGCGTGGCTGGCCGAGGTGCTCAGCGAGCCTGCTCCGCACGGCTCCCTGCTGGCGCTTCATCATCCGCCCGTGCCCACGATGTTGCCGCTGTTGTCCATCCTCGAGCTGCGGGGGCAGCCCCGACTGGCCGAGGTGGTGGCCGGCAGCGATATCCGGGCGATCCTGGGCGGACACCTGCACTACGCGACGACCGGACTCTTCGCGGGTATCCCGGTGTCGGTCGCCGCAGCGACCTGCTACACGATCGATCCGACCGCGCCGCAGGGGGCGCTCAGCGGTCTGCAGGGTGGGCAATCGATCAACCTCGTGCACGTCTACGACGACCAGATCGTGCACTCGCATGTGGCTCTCGGCGAGTTTCCGGCAGCGACCGGCTTCGACGCGGCCTTCCTCGATCGGATGGAGGCGCTTACGCCCGACGAGCGCACCGAGGCCTTCTCGCGGCAGGTCTGACCGAGGTGACTATGCCTGAGTCCGTTCGCATACCACCGCCGGTTCCCGCGCCGGTGCACCTCCTCAATGCGTCTGTCGACGACTTCGTGGTCTACCTGGCCGTTGAGCGCGGCTTCTCCGTACACACCGTGCGCGCCTACCGCACCGACCTGGCGGGACTTATCGCCTTCGCCGAAACTCGCAGCGTCATCGACCCGGCGGCGCTGAGCCTCGATCTGCTCCGCGATTGGCTGTGGGTCGGGACCCAGTCGGGGCTGGCGCGGGCGACCATTGCCCGGCGGTCGGCCTCCGCCCGCAGCTTCACGGCCTGGCTGGCACGCACCGGCGGCAGCGCAACCGACCCCGCCGTGCGGCTGCGCTCGCCGAAACCCGGCAGACCACTGCCCCGAGTGATCAACCACACCCAAATGCAGGAGCTACTCACCCACCTGGAACTTCGTGCCGCCGGTCCCGACCCGGCGGCGCTGCGCGACCTCGCGATAGTGGAACTACTCTATGCGTCGGGGTTGCGGGTCTCGGAGCTCGTTGGCCTCGACGTCACCGACGTCGATCTGCACCGACTCACCGTGCGGGTCACCGGCAAGGGTTCCAAGGAACGCGTCGTTCCCTTCGGCGTGCCGGCCCAGCACGCGATCCTCGCCTATCTCGAACGGGGCCGCCCCCGGCTCGTTGAGACCGCAGCGCCCGCCGAGACCGCAGCCCCCGCCGGGACCGTGGGGCCCGCTGCCGAGAACCGCGCGCACGCAGCGAAAACCGCAGCCGAGAACGCCGCGACGCCGGTGAGCGCGCTGTTCCTTGGTGCGCGCCGCCAGCGCCTCGGCGTGCGGGCGGTCTACCGGCTGGTCGCCACTCTGCTCGCCGATGTGCCCGGCAACGGGCCGGCCGGCCCGCACGCCCTCCGCCACACGGCGGCCACCCACCTGCTCGACGGCGGAGCCGACCTCCGGGCCGTGCAGGAGCTGCTTGGCCACTCCAGCCTCGGCACCACCCAGATCTACACTCATGTCTCGGCCGAACGCCTCAAACAGAGCTACCGCACCGCGCACCCGCGCGCCTGACTCCCCGGCGACGGGTTCCGGGACTGCTCCGCGACTACCTCGCGGCTGCCGGCCCCTCAGCTGTCTCCTCTCAGGAGCAGTGCCGGCAGCAGCACCGCGCGAGGAACTCCGACCAGATACAGCAGTGGTGACACATAGCCACCGTTCAACCGGGCGCCAAGATGCAGGCACTGCCCAGCGCAGTGCCCGCCGTCGGCAACCTGGCCGACGGGCTGCCCTGCCGCGACCCGGTCACCGACCGCGACACTGGCCGACACCGGCTCGATGCTGGATACCAGGCCGTCGTCATGTTCGATCGAGAGTACGGGGCGGTCGACCACGACCCCGGCGAACGAGACGATACCCTCGGCCGGTGCAACCACCTCCCGGCCGGCCTCGGCCGACAGGTCCAGACCTCGATGGCCCGGCGCATACTGGGTGGCCGGCGCCAGGAAACCCCGGAGCAACGGATGCGGCGGAGCCAGCGGCCAGTGCCAGGTGCCGGAGGTGGCCGTCTCCGCGGCCGTCTCCGTGACCGACGCCGCCCCGGGCAATGTCACACCCGCCGCGTCGCTCCGCACCATGGACAGGCAGGACAGCGGCAGCAGCGCGGCCGCGATGAGCAGACGGAAGGCATTCATGCCACCACCGTGCGGCCTCCGTCCCGCCCTAAACCGGCGAGGGCGGTATCCGTGACCGGATCCCGTACCACCCCGCCTGGGGAGGGACGCCCGCACGTGCCGGTGCGCGCACGGGGCACCCCCGTGGGTGCTAACCTTTGAGGAGCAGCGCTTGCGTGCTGACTACGCGTGCCCATTCGGCCTCCAGACCCACTCGGTCCTCGTTTCTTTCAGATGCGAGGCGGTTCTGTGCCGGGCACCAGGAGTGGTGATCATCCGATCACGACACAAACCGATTGGCGTTCGTCTGCATCGCAGCGCGCGCCGGACAAGGAGAACGGCTCATGGCCGTCGTAACCATCCGCCAGCTGCTCGACAGCGGCGTGCACTTCGGGCACCAGACCCGCCGTTGGAACCCGAAGATGAAGCGCTTCATCTTCACGGAGCGCTCCGGCATCTACATCATCGACCTGCAGCAGTCGCTCGGGTTTGTCGACAAGGCCTACGACTTCGTCAAGGAGACGGTTGCCCACGGCGGCACCATCCTCTTCGTCGGAACGAAGAAGCAGGCGCAGGAATCGATCGCCGAACAGGCCATCCGCGTGGGCCAGCCCTACGTCAACCAGCGCTGGCTCGGCGGCCTCCTCACCAACTTCCAGACCGTTTCCAAGCGTCTGGCGCGCATGAAAGAGCTTGAAGAGCTCGACTTCGAGGACACCGCCAAGAGCGGTTTCACGAAGAAGGAAATGCTCATCAAGAAGCGCGAGCTCGTCAAGCTGCACAAGAGCCTCGGCGGCATCCGCAACCTCACGAAGACGCCGTCGGCGCTGTGGGTTGTGGACACCAACAAGGAGCACCTCGCCATTGACGAAGCCCGCAAGCTCGGCATCCCCGTCATCGCGATCCTCGACACCAACTGCGACCCGGACGACGTCCAGTACCCGATCCCGGGCAACGACGACGCCATTCGTTCCGTCGGCCTGCTGACCCGCATCATCGCGGACGCTGCGGCCGAGGGCCTCATCCAGCGCCACGCCAAGCCGGAGGCTGAAATCGAGCCTCTCGCCGCGTGGGAAGCCGAACTCCTGGCCGCTCCTGCCGAGAACGCCCCGGCAGCTGACGAAGCCGTCGCCGTCTCCGACGAGACCGCAGAGGCCGTCGTGGCCGCGCCGGTTGCCGACGAGGAAGCCGCCGCAGCCCCAGCCGCAGAAGCCGAAGCCGCAGCCGTTGTTGCAGCCGACGCTCTTGCCGAAGAAACCAAGTAAGGACCAAGCATGGCAAGCATCAGCCTCGCAGACGTCAAAGCGCTGCGCGAGCGCCTCGGTACCGGCATGGTCGACACCAAGAACGCCCTCGTTGAAGCCGAAGGCGACATGGAAAAGGCCGTCGAAATCCTTCGAATGAAGGGTGCGAAGGGTAACGCCAAACGCGCCGATCGTTCCACCTCCGAGGGACTCGTCGCTGCCAAGGAAATCGGCAACACCGCCACCCTGATCGAACTCGCCTGCGAGACCGACTTCGTCGCCAAGGGCGATAAGTTCGTTGCACTAGCCGAGAAGGTCTTGGACGCGGTCGCCGCTGCCGCGGCCACCACGGTCGAGGAAGGCCTGGCCGCTCCGGTCGACGGTCAGACCGTCGGCCAGCTCATCGACGGCGAGGCCGCGATCATTGGCGAGAAGTTCGAACTTCGCCGCGTCGCATCCGTCGCGGGTGAGAAGTTCGCGATCTACCTGCACAAGACGAGCAAGGACCTGCCCCCGCAGGTCGGCGTTGTTCTGGGTTACTCCGGAGGTGACGCGGAGACCGCGCGCAGCGTGGCTCAGCACATCTCCTTCGCGAACCCCGAGTACCTCGCTCGCGAAGACGTTCCCTCCGACCTCGTTGAGGCCGAACGCCGGATCGTCACCGAGATCTCGAAGAACGAGGGCAAGCCGGAGGCTGCACTGCCCAAGATTGTCGAGGGTCGCGTCACCGCGTACTTCAAGCAGGTTGCACTCCTCGAACAGGATTATGCCAAGGACAACAAGCTGTCCGTCAGCAAGGTCCTGGCTGACGCCGGACTGACCGTCTCGGGCTTCGCCCGATTCAAGGTCGGCGCGTAACCGGTCGTTTGATCGTAGTGAAGGAGATCGGGTTGCAGTCGCAATCCGGTCTCCTTCTGTGTGTGGGCACCCACCAGCCCACCCAGTAGTTTTAGAACACCGCCGGAACACGGCACGGCGCAACACAACACAACCCAACCCAACCCAAGGCAACACTGCACAGCACAGCACGGCACAGAGCATCACGAGGGAAGAAGCGCACAGAATGTCAGATACGGTCAAGAAGCGCAGGGTCCTCCTCAAACTTTCCGGCGAAGCCTTCGGGGCAGGCAGCCTGGGCGTCAATCCCGACGTCATCAGCGCCCTCGCCCGCGAGATCGCCGAGGCGGCCAAGACGGTGGAAATCGCCATCGTCGTCGGCGGCGGCAACTTCTTCCGCGGCGCCGAATTGTCGCAGCGTGGAATGGACCGCGGCCGTGCCGACTACATGGGCATGCTCGGCACCGTGATGAACGCCCTTGCCCTCCAGGACTTCCTCGAGCAGGCCGGATCCGAGACACGGGTGCAGTCCGCGATCGCAATGACCCAGGTCGCCGAGCCGTACATCCCTCGTCGCGCGGAACGCCACCTCGAAAAGGGCCGCGTGGTCATCTTCGGCGCGGGCGCCGGGCTGCCCTATTTCTCCACCGATACGGTTGCGGCCCAGCGTGCCCTGGAAATCGATGCGGACATCGTGCTCGTCGCCAAGAACGGCGTCGACGGGATTTACTCCGACGACCCGCGCACCAACCCGGACGCGCACAAGATCGACCACATCACCTACCAGGAGGCACTGCAGCGCGGCCTCAAGGTCGTCGACTCGACGGCCTTCAGCCTCTGCATGGACAACGGAATGCCCATGCAGGTGTTCGGCATGGCCCCGCACGGCAACGTGACGGCTGCCATTCTCGGCGCCGATCTGGGAACCCTTGTCTCCAACTAAGCTTGACAACGCCATCGAAGAAGGAGTCATCGTGATCACGGATGTTCTGTCCGACGCCACCGCCCGCATGCACAAGGCCGTGGAAGCTGCCAAAGACGACTTCGCGACCGTGAGAACCGGTCGTGCGAACCCGCAGATGTTCGCCAAGATCCTGGTGAACTACTACGGCACACCGACGCCACTGGAACAGCTCGCCTCGCTGCAGAACCAGGAGGCCCGCACGCTCCTGATCGGGCCGTACGACAAGGGCGCCCTGCGAGACATTGAGCAGGCCATTCGCGACACTCCGAACCTGGGCGCCAACCTCGGAAACGACGGCAACGTCATCCGGGCCACGCTGCCGGAGCTGACCGCGGACCGCCGCAAGGAATACGTCAAGATCGTGCGCACCAAGGCCGAAGATGCCAAGGTGTCGGTGCGCAACCTGCGCCGCAAGGCCAAGGACGACCTCGACGCCCTCAAGAGTGAAGTGGGAGACGACGACGTGGCCCGCGGCGAGAAAGAACTCGAACACATCACCAAGACCCACGTGGATGCCATCGACGACGCCCTCAAGCGCAAAGAAGCAGAACTCCTCGAGATCTAAGGACGATCCAGCCTCATGACGGACGAATCAGGCGATTCCGGAGAACGCGAAGGGCTGCGCGCCAAGCGCGAGCATGGTGTCAGTCGCGCCGAGTTCAGGGCCCAGATGCAGTCGAAGAAGGCCGATCTCGAACGTCAAATGCTGGCGACCCGGGCGCAGCTGGATGCGACTCAGGAACGTATCCAGGCGCGCACCGGGCGCAACCTGATCCTGGCAACCCTGATCGGGCTCGCGCTTGGCTTGTTCATGCTGTTCAGCCTCATCTTCATCAAAGACCTGTTCATGGTCTGCGCGATCGCGTTCGTGGGCTTCACGGCCTTCGAGCTCGCTCAGGCTCTCCGTCTCGCCGGACGTAACGTGCCGCGCGTACCGGTCGTCCTGGCATCCGTGGGTGTCGTGCCTGCCGCGTTCTACCTCGGCGCGGCGGGCCAGTGGCTGGGCACGCTCGCCGGCATTGGGTTGATCGCCCTGTGGCGGCTGGCTTTTCTCGTCCGGCGCGCCCACCGCGCTCCCTCCCGGGAGGTGCTCGGCGACATCGGTGGTGGCTTCCTGATCCAGGCCTACGTCGTCTTTCTCGGCAGCTTTTCTGTGCTCCTGGTCGCCCAGCCCGACGGGCAGTGGTGGACCCTCGCCTTCCTGCTGCTGGTCATCTCCGCCGACACCGCGGCGTACGCCGCCGGCCTCAGCTTCGGCAAGCACCGCATGGTCCCCTCAATCAGCCCGAAGAAGACCTGGGAAGGGTTCGCTGGCGCCGGCGTCGCCTGTATCGGGATCGGCGTGCTGCTGGCAGTGTTCATGCTCGACCAGCCCTGGTGGTTCGGCCTCGTCTTCGGTGTGGTCATCTTGTTCACCGCGACCTTCGGCGACCTGGCCGAATCCCTGATCAAGCGTGACCTCGGCATCAAGGACATGAGCTCCTGGCTGCCTGGTCACGGCGGTCTCCTCGACCGGTTGGATTCGATCCTGCCGTCGGCCGCAGCCGCGTACGCCCTCTACCTGATTTTCGCTTAGCGGCCTCGGTTTAGTCAGGCGCGCGGCAGTGAGGCAGAATGTTCCGGTGACCTCCACCTTCCCTCGGACCGGCAAGAAGACGCTCGGCTACAGCGCTCCGCAGGTGGAGGAGTTCCTCGCTGTCGCCCGAAAAGCGTATGACGCCACCGACGACAGCGTCGGGTTGACCGCCGAGGACATCCGTCACACTGCGTTCAGCATGCACAAGGGCGGATATTCGCCTGCGCACGTGGATGCGGCCCTCGAGCGTCTCGAAGACGCCTTCGCGACGCGCGACCGGGACCGTGCGGCGCAGGCGCAGGGCACCGAGGCGTGGCTCGCTGAGGTGCATGACCTCGCTCAGGTGCTCGTGAACCGGCTCAGCCGGAAGGACGGACACCGCTTCCACCGGGTGAGCGTTCTCAGCGTCGGCTACAGCCGGGCGGATGTCGACCGGTTCTCCCACAAGCTCGTCCGGTACTTCGAAGACGGGCTCCCCATAACGGTGGAAGATGTGCGCTGCGCCGTGTTCCGGCCCCAGCGCGGCGGTTACCGGGAAGCCCAGGTCGACGTTGTGCTGGACAGCGTCGTCGATGTGATCCTGGCCGTCCGTTGAGTTGCGCCGCGCGCCGTGTCGAGGTCAATCGGCACCGTTATCTGGCTGTTATGTCGGATTTCCGATAGGATCGGCAAATCGTGGGTAGACATTTGAACATCATTGCATCCGAACACGCCGGTAGGCCCTTCAAGGTGAGAATGAGAAGGTCCCGCTCGCGCGGGCGCGTCCCCCTCTTCGCCTTCACCGCCGCAGCGGCGTTCGTGCTCGTCACTATCGTCGACCCGTATTCCGGCGCGACGGCGTCACCCTACTTCCAGGTTGCCGGCGACCGATTCAACGGTGAGGCAGCCCAGGAGATCCAGGTCGCTGCGGCAGCCTCGAACATCTTCACGCGTGACAGTTTCACCGTCACCGAGAAACCCAAGCCTGTTCCCGTTCCCGTCGCCGCTCCCGTCGCGTCCAAGTCCGCGTCGAGTTCGGCTCCATCGGCGGCCGTTCCTGACCCCGGTTCGGCGCAGGCGATCGCCGCTGATGCGGTGGCCGCCCGCGGCTGGGGCGACGATCAGTTCAACTGTCTCGTGTCGCTCTGGAACAAGGAGTCCGGCTGGCGCGTCAATGCGGAGAACAGCTCCAGCGGTGCCTACGGAATCCCGCAGTCACTGCCGGGCTCCAAGATGGCCACCGCCGGCGACGACTGGGCGACCAACCCCGCGACCCAGATCCAGTGGGGCCTCGGCTACATCTCGGGCCGCTATGGCACCCCCTGCGGCGCCTGGGCGCACTCCGGCGACGTCGGCTGGTACTAGCGCTCCTTGTTCTTCCAGGCTCGCACATAGACTGGCTCAATGGCCCGCAGCAACCGACCCCGTGGCCGCAAGCCCGGTCCGGGAGCCGCTGATGACGGCCTTGAGCGGATGCGCGCCGGCTGGCGACGCACGGAAACCCGCCGCGACGGCCTCTGGACGGTGCAACCCGTACCGGGGCCGCAAGCCGTGAAGTCGTACGTGTGCCCCGGTTGCCACCGCCAGGTTGCGCCCGGCACCGCGCACGTGGTCGCCTGGCGCGGCGACGGCGTCATGGGTGAGGCATCCGACCTTGCCGCGAGGCGCCACTGGCACTCGCACTGCTGGAAGATCAAATAACCGCCCAAGCGGCACCAGGGGAGAAACCATGACTTCGAGTGTGGAAATTCGCGGCGGCGTCGAGCTACCGGCCGTGCGCGAGCAGATCGAGCTGCACACCGCGGACGGCCTGACCTTGGTCGGCGAACTGGCCACGCCCGTGAGCCGGGCACCGGTGGCGACGCTGGTGACGCTGCATCCGCTGCCCACCCACGGCGGCTTCATGGACTCGCACATCCTGCGCAAGGCGGCCGGGCGGCTGCCGGCCTTGGCCGACCTGGCGGTGCTGCGCTTCAACACTCGCGGCACGACCTCGCCGCGCGGCACGAGTGGCGGCAGCTTCGGCGGCGGCGTCGATGAGCGCCTCGACGTTGCCGCCGCGATGGCGTTCGTCGCCGAGCGCGGGCTGCCCGATCCCTGGCTGCTCGGCTGGTCGTTCGGCACGGAGCTTGCAATCAAGTACGGCCTGGAGCACCCGATCCGGGGTGCCATCCTCTTGTCTCCGCCACTGCACCGGGCCTCTGACGCCGAGCTGGCCGCCTGGACCGGCCGGAACGCGCGGCTGGTGGCCGTCATCCCCGAGTTCGACGACTATCTCCGCCCCGAGGAGGCCCGGGAACGCTTCGCGAGCGTGCCGGACACCCGGCTCATCGCCGTGGAGGGCGGGAAGCACCTGTGGGTGGGGGAGAGTGCCACCCGCCGCGTACTCGACGAGATCGTCGCCGTGGTCAACCCGGCCGCCGCGCCTCTGCCCACGGAGTGGACTGCGTCGGCCTAGTACCCGATCGGCCTAGAGTTTGTTCTGTCGGGGGATCACGACCTGCTTGATGATCATGATGGTTGCCGCGGCGACGGGGATGGCGATCAGCGCGCCGAGGATGCCGAGCAGACTGCCGCCCGCGAGAGCGGCGACCACAACGACGGCGCCGGGAACGGACACGGCCCGGTTCATGATGTTGGGGCTGAGCAGGTAGGCCTCTACCTGCATGTAGATCAGGTAGTAGATCGCGGCGACCAACGCTGTGAACGTCGAGCTGCCGATTCCGGGGATCAGGCAGGTCAGCACGATGATGATCGACCCGGAGATCGTGCCCACGAGGGGGATCAGCGAGAACAGGAACGCGATCAGCGCGAGCAGCGCCGGGAACGGCGCGCCGATGATCGACAGGAAGGTGAAGCTGAGCACGCCGTTGCAGAGCGCCAGGGCTCCCTGGCCGATCACGAATCGGCCGACGGATGTCGTGATCTGCTCGCTGAGATCGGCGAACCGAGCCCGCTTCGAGGCTGGTACCAGCTGGTATACGGCCTGCTTGATGCTGTTCAGCGATGCCGTGAAGTACAGCGTGAGGATCAGGATGATCAGGGCGCCGAAAAGTCCGCTGACGATGGCGAGGCCGGACTGGATGATCGTGCTCGTGATGTTGGTGATGTTGCCGCCGACGAAATCGGTGACCGACTCTGTGATTTTCGACAGCGGGAGAGCCGGAAACTGCCTCTGTACATCGGCGAGAAAGGTGGAGGTGTTGATCGACGTGACCAGGTCCGGGATGGCCTTGGAGAGGTTGGAGACCTGGTTGACGATGATCGGCACGACGGCGAAGATCACTCCGGTCAGAACCCCGATCACGGCAACAAGCACCGTGAGCATGGCTGCCCAGCGGGGAAACCTCTTCTTCTCCAGCCAGGAGATGGCCGGGTCGAGCCCGAGCGCGAGGAACAGTGCCGCACCGATGTAGGTGATGATCGTTTGCAGAGTGATCACCGACGTGATGATGAGCAGGCCGACGCCGACGCCCAGGGTGCCGATCAGTCCGACGCGAAAAGCATTCTGGATCTTCACTGATATCCCCTCGGCTGGTGTCAGCGCTCGTCGTCGTCGCTGGCGGCGACCTTTTCCGCCTGTGTGAGCAGACCGCGCAGGCTCTCGAAGTAGCCGGCCACGGCGTCACGCTCAATCCTAATCTGGGACAGACGCTCCTCCGCGTCGGCCACAAGCACGCGCGTGCGCAGTTCGGCATCGGTCGCCAGCGCGGCGGCCCGCGTCTCGGCGTCCCGCACCAGACGTTCCGCCGACTCCTCGGCAACCTTCTTCGATGCCCTGACCTCGTCGCGGGCGGAGGCGTCCAGCTGGTCGTTCAATGCGCGCAGTTCGACCGTGCGCCGGTTGGTCTCGGCAAGCTGCTTGGTGGCATCCGCGACGAACTTCTGCGTCTGGGCCACCGCCTCCTGGTGGCGCTGCAGCTGGCCCTGCTCCGCTTCGTCCCGCCGGGCCTTCAGCTCGACGTCGAGGTCGGCCCTGGTCTGATCGATCTCGCGCTTGAGCTTGGCGGCTTCGTGCTCTCCCCGCTTGCGGGTGGCCGTCAGATGGTTCTCCAGGTCGATGCGCAGCTGCTCGCTTTCGGCGGTGAAGTCGGCGCGGGTCTGCTCATTGTCCCGACCGAGGTCGGCGTGTGACTGTTCGATCTCGGCCGCGAGGCCCACGCGCGCCTTGTCGACCTCGCGGCTGAGGTCGGCGCGCTGGCGTTCGAGGTCGCGGGCTAGGTCGGTCTGGGCCTGCTCGCTTTCAACGGACAAATCGGCGCGCTGCTGCAGCGTCTCCCGTTCGAGGTCGGTTTTCGCCTGCTCGATCTCGATCGCGAGAAGGTTGCGGGCCTGCTCGGTCTCGTGGGCGAGGTCGATGCGAGCCTGTTCGGTTTCCCGGGCGAGGTCTATGCGGTGCTGTTCCGTCTCGGCGGCGAGGTCGATGCGAGCCTGTTCGGTTTCCCGGGCCAGGTCGGCGCGTTGCTGGTCGAGTTCGTGGGCGACTTCGGAGCGGGTCAACTCGGTCTCGCTCGTGAGCCCGGCCGCGACCTCGCGGGCCTCGGTCGCCTCCCGCTGGGCCACCACGCGAACCTCGGCGGCCTCGCGCTCCGCTTCCGAGCGGATCGCGGCGACTTCCCGCTTCACGGTTGCGCGCAGCTCGGCGGCCTCGGTGGCCACCGCTCCGCGGATGGCCGCCGCTTCGTGCACGGCGTCCTGGGTGAGCGTGGTGGAGTCCTCGTGGGCCCGGGCGAGTAAGTCGTCGGCTTCAGCGACGGCATCATTGAGGATGCGGCCGGCCTTGACCGCGGCATCCGACAGTGCCCGTTCGGCCTGCTCCTTGCCCTCGCGGAGCAGGGTCTGCACTTCGCTTGCTGCGGAGGCGCGCAGCCGTTCGGCGTCGATGTCCGCCTGGGCGATCACCCTCGTCGACTGCTCTTCCGCCACGCGCAGGGTGTTCTCGAGCTTGGTGCCGAGGCCGGAGAACGTGGGGCTGCCGACCTCTTCGATTTCCGCGTTCAGATCGTCGATCTGGGTGGTGAGACGTTTGATTTCCTTCTTCGCCTCGGTGCCCTGGGTATTCGCCTGAATCAGGTCGCGGCGCAGT
Source organism: Cryobacterium sp. TMT1-62 (assembly GCF_004403145.1). NCBI lineage: Bacteria > Bacillati > Actinomycetota > Actinomycetes > Micrococcales > Microbacteriaceae > Cryobacterium > Cryobacterium sp. TMT1-62. The sequence continues at coordinate 31,440 of NZ_SOGZ01000039.1, forward strand.
CCCTGGATGGTCTTGTCGACTTCGTCGCGGTCGTAGCCGCGGAATACCTGGGTGAAGTCTGCTTCGTCGTTCGCCACGCTGTCTCCTCAAAATGGGCCTCTGACCCCCGTTTACGGACTGACGAAGGAAGCCTCCACAATTTTAGTCTGTTCAGGAGGCACTGGCGCGTCCCAACCCGAGGGATTATTAGGTGCCTCTCAGGGGCAACCAGTATCGTAAGACGTCCTGTCTGTTGCTGATCGGGCCCGCATCCGGGTCCAACGTGCCCGTGTGCGCGATGAGCGGCCGGCGACACAGGAGGGTTGACGTGCGTTTTGTTCTTGCCATAGTGGCATTCGTCCTTGCTGCGGCAATGATTGTGCTCGGCATCGCCCAGCGGACCATTTTTCTCGATCCGGCCTCGGTGAGCCTGAGCGCATCCGTGGAGGACGCCCGCTTCGCGGTGGTCGAGCCCAGTGCTCTCAACGCCGTGCCGGGAAGCCAGACGATCACCGTCAGCGGTTCCGACACGGTTTTCCTGGCCTACGGGCGCACCGACGACGTCAAGGCGTGGCTCGGAGACGAACCGTACGTCGACATCCGCAAGGACAAGGACACGGTCGCCCTCAGCAGCACACTCATCGATCCGGCTACGGAGGCCGAATCGGCCGCCGAGTCTGAGTCCGGCTCTGCGGCGCCAGCGGACTCCGCGGCTGAGTCGGAGACGGTCACCAACCCGGAGGGCTCCGACCTGTGGCTGCAGGAGTTCACGGCTGAGAACACGCTGACCACCACTCTCAAGGTTCCCGACGGCATCTCCCTGATCGTGGCCTCCGACGGCACGGCCTCCGCGCCCACAGATGTCAGCCTGTCCTGGCCCACCGACAACTCCACACCCTGGGCAGGCCCGCTGATCGTCGGCGGCGCGGCCGTCGGCCTAATCGGCTTGATCATCTACCTCCTGGCGCTCCTGCACCTGCGCCGCTCCCGCGGTCCCCGCCGCAATCTGCCCCGCGGGCCACGGATGCCCCGGCTCCCGCGCGTGCCCCGTCCGAAGGCCATCAAGCCGAGCCAGATCAACGGATCCGGTAAGTCGATCGCTCGGTCCATGGTCGCCATGCCCCTGATCCTGGTCAGCGGTTTGGTGCTCAGCGGTTGCTCGGCCGATTTCTGGCCGGCCACGTCCGCTCCCGACGCCGCCACCAGCGGGACGCCGGCTCCGACCGACACCGCCGGCCCGGCCCAGGACGTGCCGCCGCCCGCCGTGACGGTGCCGCAGCTCGAACGCATCGTGGCCGATATCGCCTCGCTGACCGCGGATGCCGATGCGAACCTCAACGCCGACATCCTCGCCACCCGGTTCACCGGCCCGGCACTGGAGAAGCGACTGGCGAACTACAAGATCCGGGGGGCCGACCCGGCCATCGCCGCGCTGCCGGCGCTGCCCACGTCACCCCTCCGGCTCACGCTGCCGCAGCAGTCCTCCACCTGGCCGCGCGTCGTCATGACGGTCCTCCAGGACGAGGCTGACACTGCCGCCGCGCCGACGGCCCTCGTGCTGCGACAGGAGTCGCCGCGGGCCGACTACCTGGTCGAATACATGATTCAGCTTGAAGCGGCCGCCACGGTTCCCAAGGTCGCCCCGGCGACCATCGGCGCCCCGATCATTGCACCCGACTCCACGTTCCTCCTGCTCTCACCCGACCAGGTCGCCGCGGCCTACGCCGACGTGCTCCAGCTGGGGGAGGCCAGCCCCTCCTACGCCCTGTTCGAGGCGGAGGGCGACAGCTTCCGCACCCAGGTCACCGAACTGAAGACCTCACGCCAGGCCGGCCTGCCCTCGACGGCGTCGATCGAATTCGGTGCGGCCGCCGGCACCGGGCGCACCGTGGCATTGGCGACCAACGACTCCGGCAGTATCGTCGCCGTGAGCCTGACCGAGACCGAGACGGTGAAACCGGTGGATGCCGGCGCGACCGTGAGCCCCGAGGGTGCCAGCAAGGCCCTCTCCGGCATCACCGCCACGGCCAAGGGCATCACCAGCACCTACGGCGACCAGCTCCTGTTCCATGTTCCGGCCGCCGGTTCGAACGAAAAAATCGTCTTCCTTGGTTTCTCCCAGGGTCTGATCTCATCAACGGAGCTTCCATGAGTGTTGTCCCCCCGTCCTTGTCCGGCATGAACCTGCGCGGAGCCGTCGACCTGTCTACGCTGGTGAACCGTCCACCGGCGCCGGCCGCGGGCGCACCGCCGGCGCCGGGCGCACCGCCGGCGCCGGGCGTGCCCGGTACACCCGCGGCGGGTCCGGTCGCGGTACCCAGCCTCGTGCTCGAGGGCACGGATGCGAATTTCGGCGAAATACTGGAACTCTCGATGAGTGTTCCGGTCATCGTGGACCTCTGGGCCGCATGGTGTGAGCCGTGCAAGCAGCTCACGCCGATCCTGGAAAAGCTCGTCCTGGAATACGCCGGCCAGTTCGTGCTGGCCAAGGTCGACGTGGACTCGAACCCGCAGCTCACCCAGGCCTTCCAGGCGCAATCGATCCCGACCGTGGCCGCCGTGATCGGCGGTCAGCCGGTGCAGCTGTTCAGTGGCGCACTGCCTGAGGGCCAGGTGCGCGAGGTTCTGCACCGGGTCTTCGAGCTCGCGGCGCAGCACGGCGTCACCGCCATTGCCGCCGCCCCGGAGGCCTCCGGCGACGCCGAAGCGGAGGCGCCGGCCTCCGGAGAACCCGAGCTGCCGCCGCTGCACCAAGAGGCCTACGACGCCATCGACCGCGGAGACTATGACGCGGCGATCGCTCTCTACAAGACCGCGCTGGCGCGGGACCCCCGGGACCAGATGGCCGTCGCCGGCCTGGCCCAGGTGAGCCTCCTGGCCCGGTTGCACGGCAAGACCATGGCCGAGATCCGCTCAGCCGCCGCGGCCGCGCCCGACGACCTGCTAACGCAGCTCGCGGTCGCCGACCTCGACCTCTCCGGCGGTCACATCGAGGATGCCTTCGATCGGCTGCTCGCCCTCTTTCCCGCGCAGGAGCCGGCCGGCCGCAACCTGATCCGCGAGCGCATCCTGGAGATGTTCGAGGTCATCGGCCAAGACGACCCGCGGGTGCCGCCCACCCGCTCCCGCCTCACCGCGCTGCTGTACTAAACGACGGCGTCGAGCCAATTCGACGGAGATTTTGGTCTAGAACCGCTTTTTAGTGGTGTCTAGCGCTGATTTCGGCAAAATCTCCGTCGAATTCGTTTGGAATGGAGTCGCTCAGGCCCACGCGTCCGAAGTGGCAAAAAAATGGCCCCGTCGGCGTTTTGACGGGGCCATTTCCGCGCTCTCGCGAACTGGGGCGAAGCGGGTCAGCGTTGCAGGCGCAGCCAGAGACCGGCCAGCGGGGGCAGGGTCACCACAGCGGATGCCGGGCGTCCGGCCCACGGCACGTCGAGCGCGGTCACGGCACCCAGGTTTCCGACCCCGGAGCCGCCGAAGTCCGCGGCATCCGTGTTCAGAATCTCTTCCCACACCCCGGCGAACGGCAGGCCGACCTGGTAACCGTTGTGCGGCGCCCCGGAGAAGTTGAACAGGCAGGCAATGGGGTTGCCGTCGGTGTCCCAGCGCAGGAACGAGACCACGTTCTGGGCGGCCGCGCCGCCCTCGAGCAGCTCGAAGCCGCTCGGGTCGTTGTCCTTAGCCCAAAGGCTCGGGTTCGACCGGTACACCCGGTTCAGTTGACCGACAAGCGTGCACAGGCCGCGGTGAGCCGGCTGGTCGAGGGTCCACCAGTCCAGGCCGCGCTCTTCGCTCCACTCAGAGCGCTGCCCGAATTCCTGGCCCATGAACAGAAGTTGCTTGCCGGGGTGCGCCCACATGAAGGCGAGGTAGGCGCGCACGTTGGCGAGCTGCTGCCAGGAGTCACCGGGCATCTTCGCGACCAGCGAGCCCTTGCCGTGCACGACCTCGTCGTGGCTGATCGGCAACAGGAAATTCTCGCTGAACGCGTAGACGAATGAGAACGTGATCTGGTTGTGGTGGTGCGCCCGGTACATCGGGTCGACCTGCATGTACTCCAGCGTGTCGTGCATCCAGCCCATGTTCCATTTGAAACCGAACCCGAGACCACCGGCACTGGTCTGCGCCGTGACCCCACCCCAGTTAGTGGACTCCTCGGCGATCATGACCGCTCCGGGATTGCGCTTGTAGGCGGTGGCCGTGATCTCCTGCAACAGGCTGATCGCCTCGAGGTTCTCGTTGCCGCCGTGGATGTTCGGCTCCCACTGACCGTCTTCGCGGGAGTAGTCCAGGTAGAGCATCGAGGCCACGGCGTCGACCCGCAGCCCGTCGATGTGGAACTCCTCGAGCCAGTAGAGGGCGTTCGCGACCAGAAAGTTGCGAACCTGCTTCTGGCCGAAGTCGAAGACGTAGGTGCCCCAGTCCATCTGCTCGCCGCGGCGAGGGTCGGGATGCTCATACAGCGCTTCGCCGTCGAAGCGGGCCAGCGCAAAGTCGTCCTTCGGGAAGTGCCCGGGCACCCAGTCCATCAAGACGCCGATGCCGGCCTGGTGCAGCCGGTCGATCAGGTAGCGCAGGTCGTCGGGGTGGCCGAACCGGCTCGTCGGCGCGTAGTAGCCGGTGACCTGGTAGCCCCACGAGCCGCCGAACGGATGCTCGGTGAGCGGCATGAACTCCACGTGCGTGAACGCCAGTTCGTTCAGATAGTCGATCAGCTGGTCGGCGAGGTCGCGGTAGCTCAGCCCCGGACGCCACGACCCGACGTGCATCTCGTAGATGCTCATGGCCCGGTTGTGGGGGTCGGTGGCCGAACGGTCGGTGAGCCAGCGGGCATCCGCCCACTCGTAGCTGGTCTCACCGATGATGGAGGCCGTCTTGGGCGGGATCTCGGTGTAGCGGGCCATCGGGTCGGCCTTACGCACCCAGTCGCCCGAGCGGGTCATCAGCTCGAACTTGTAGTTGGAGCCGGCGGTCAGCCCGGGCACGAACAACTCCCAGACCCCGGTGCTGCCCATGTTGCGCATGGCGTGCAGCGTGCCGGTCCAGGCGTTGAAGTCGCCGATCACGCGGACGGCCCGGGCATGCGGGGCCCACACGGCGAAGGATGTGCCAGACGTGGTGCCGAGCGGGCCCGCGTTCGGCCGGTAGTGGGCGCCGAGAACATCCCACAGGCGTTCGTGTCGACCCTCGCCGAGAAGGTGCAGGTCGAGCTCGCCGAGGGTGGGCAGGTAGCGATAGGGGTCATCGACGATCCAGGTGGGGGCGTCGCTGTAGCGGGCCTCCAGCAGGTAGTCCTGAAGGCCGAGAGTGCTCACGCCCTGCCAGATACCGTGGCCCAGGTGAGCCAGCTCTACATGCGCGCCCGTGGGCAGCACGGCGAAGACCTCGGTCGCGAGCGGGCGGAGGGCACGGATGACGGTGAGCGGGTCCGCGATACCGGCCTGCTCGATCAGGTGCTGGCCGAGGACCTCGTGCGGGTTGTAGTAGCTGCCGGTGGAGACGGCCTGGAGGACGTGGTCGGCGATGACCGGCAGCTCGAACGGCGCGGGGGAGTGCAGCGCTCCGGCAGGCTTCGGCACGCTCGCCTTGACGGTTCCCTGAGGCTGGGCGGCGCCCGCCTTGTCCAGGGTCTTCTTGTCAGCGGTCTTTTTGTCTGCGGCCCTTTTGGCCGCCGGACCTCCCTGTGCGTGCTTCATTGAGCTGGTCCTTTCACGTGCAGGATGTGCACCGGTTCGGTGAATGCGTTGAGGCGCACGAAGTTGTCGGCCGACCAGGTCCAGATGGCACCGGTGATCAGGTCCTCGACCTCGAACACGGAGCCGTACGGCAGACCGAACCGGGCGACGTCGAGGTGCACGACGGTTTGGCGCACGGAGTGGGGGTCGACGTTGGCGACGATGATCAATGCGTCCGAGTGCCCGCTGCCTGTGAACGGCGCGTCGAGGAATTTGCTGTAGACGAGGATCCCCTCGTCTTCGCTCTCGTGGAGATCGAGGTTGCGCAGCTGCCCGAGGGCCGGGTGCTCGGCGCGGATGCGGTTGAGGAGGGTGAGGTAGGGCGCCAGGGACGCGCCGGCCGCTTCGGCGCCCGCGAAGTCACGCGGCCGGTACTGGTACTTCTCGTTGTCGATGTTCTCCTCGGCGCCGGGCCGGGCCACGCACTCAAACAGGTCGAAGCCCGTGTACACGCCCCAGGTCGGCGCCGCGGTGGCCGCGAGGGCCGCCCGGATCTTGAACGCCGCCGGGCCGCCGAACTGCAGATACTCGGAGAGGATGTCGGGAGTGTTCACGAACAGGTTCGGTCGCAGGAAGTCGGCGGTCTCGTGGGCGAGGCCATCGAAGAATTCCGCAAGTTCCTGCTTCGTGTTGCGCCAGGTGAAGTAGGTGTACGACTGCTGGAACCCCACCTTGCCCAGGCCCTGCAGCAGGGCCGGCCGGGTGAAGGCCTCGGCGAGGAAGAAGACATCGGGGAATTCGGCGTTGATCTCGAAAATCAGCCACTCCCAGAAATCGAGCGGCTTCGTGTGCGGGTTGTCGACCCGGAAGATATTGACGCCCACTCCGATCCAGTACCGCACGATCCGCAGCACCTCGGCGCGGATACCCAGAGGGTCGTTGTCGAAGTTGACCGGGTAGATGTCCTGATACTTCTTCGGCGGGTTCTCGGCGTAGGCGATGGACCCGTCGGGCAGCGTGGTGAACCACTCCGGGTGCTCGGTGACCCAGGGGTGGTCGGGCGACGCCTGCAGGGCCAGGTCGAGCGCGACCTCGAGGCCGTTCTCGCGAGCGACCGCAAGAAAGAACTGGAAGTCGGCGACGGTGCCGAGGTCCGGGTGGATGGCGTCGTGGCCGCCGTCCGCCGACCCGATCGCCCAGGGCGAGCCGGGGTCGTTCGGTCCGGCGTTGAGGGTGTTGTTGGGTCCCTTGCGGAAAGCCAGGCCGATCGGGTGGATCGGCGGCAGGTAGAGCACGTTGAAGCCCATCGCGGCGACGGCCGGAAGCCGGTTAGCCGCGGTGCGGAAGGTGCCGCTCTGCCAGGAGCCTTCGGCGCGCTTCACGGCGCCCTCCGACCGAGGGAAGAACTCGTACCAGGAGCCGACGCCGGCCCGGGTGCGTTCGACCAGCACGGTCCGGGATTCCGAGACCGATTCGAGGCTAGCCATCGGGCGCACGGCGGCCGCGGCAGCCAGCTTCGGGCTGCTGAGCACATCGAAGCGGGCGGCGACGGACTTGGCCGGGTCGACGAGGGACTTCGCGGCCGCGGTGAACGTGCGCCGCTCGTTCAGAGGGCGGGTCTTGACGGCGCTCTCTCGGATGAGCAGCTCAGAGCCGATCAGGAACATGAGTTCCACATCGACCTCGGCGGGGATCTTCAGCGAGGCGTTGTGCCGCCAGGTGGCCCAGTCGTCGGCGTAGGCGCGCACGCGGTAGGTCCAGCGGCCCTGGGTTCCGAGGGTGACGAGCGTCTCCCAGCGGTCGGTGCCGGGGGAGTTCAGGGACATCGGATGCTGCGACTCGGTTCCATCGGGAGCGGTCAGCAGCAGCATGACGCCGATGAGGTCGTGTCCCTCCCTGAACGCGGTCGCGGCGAACGGAACCGCTTCGCCCACGAACGCCTTCGCGGGCCAGAGGTCGTCGTTCAACTGAGGGGACAGATCGAGGATCGGGATACGGCCGATCCGGGGTTCTGCCGGGTCTGTCGTCTGGACTTCCTGAACCGCGCCGAGGGTTTCAGGAGCCGCGCCTGTGCGTTTTACTGTCTTAGCCACCTACTGACCGTAGCGCGGATTGGGGGTGTAATGCTGCCTCTATTCACCCGCCGGACACGCCCCGCGCCTAGGCTGAGGATGTGAAAGCGATCCGCAAATTTACCGTCCGAACCGTGCTGCCCGAGTCGCTCGCCGCGCTCGACGAGCTTGCCGGCAACCTGCGCTGGTCCTGGCATGAGCCGACCCGCCAGTTGTTCGAGCACATCGCCCCTAAATTGTGGCGTGAGAGCGGTACCGACCCGGTCGCGTTGCTGGGGGCCGTCGGCACGGCCCGCCTCGAAGCCCTCGCTCAGGACAACGACTACGTGGCGTGGGCGAACGCCACCCGCGACGAACTGCGCGAGTACCTCGAGAAGCCCCGCTGGTACCAGGGGCTCGAGGGCGACAAGCCGGCATCCATCGCCTATTTCTCCCCGGAGTTCGGCATCGCCGCCGCGTTGCCGCAGTACTCGGGCGGCCTCGGCATCCTCGCCGGCGATCACCTGAAGAGCGCCTCGGACCTTGGCGTGCCGCTGGTCGGTGTTGGCCTGTTCTACCGTGCCGGGTACTTCAGCCAGGCCATCTCACCCGACGGCTGGCAGCTGGAGAGCTACCCGCTGCTCGACCCCGACGGCCTGCCGCTGTCGGTGCTGCGCCGGGCCGACGGCTCGCCCGTGCAGGTCTCCCTCGCACTTCCCGACGACCGGACCCTGCACGCGCGGGTCTGGCAGGCGATGGTCGGTCGCATCCGGCTCTTGATGCTCGACACCGACATCCCCGAGAACACCGACGACCTGCGACTGGTCACCGACCGCCTGTACGGCGGCGGCGGCGAACACCGTCTGCTGCAGGAGCTGCTGCTCGGCATCGGCGGCGCGCGCGCCGTGAAGAAGTGGAGCAGCCTCAACGGCCAGGCCGACCCTGAGGTGTTCCACACCAACGAGGGTCACGCCGGTTTTCTCGGCCTCGAGCGCATCTCCAGCCTGATCGGCGAGGGGCTCAGTTTTTCGGAGGCGCTGCAGGTGGCCCGGGCCGGAACGGTGTTCACGACCCACACGCCGGTCGCCGCCGGCATCGACCGGTTCGAGCGCAGCCTGGTGCGGCGCTACTTCGAGACCGACCTGCTTCCGGGCGTCGCCGTCGACGACCTCCTCGCCCTCGGCGCGGAGAACTTCCAGGATGGCAACCCGGACGTCTTCAACATGGCCCTGATGGGCCTGCGACTGGGGCAGCGCGCCAACGGCGTCTCGAAGCTGCACGGCGAGGTCAGCCGGGTGATGTTCAAGGGTCTATGGCCAGGTTTCGACGCCGACGACGTGCCGATCGCCTCGATCACGAACGGTGTGCACGCCCCCACCTGGACCGACCCGGCCCTTCTCGCGCTCGCGCAGAGCCGTCTGGGCACCAGCGACACGTCCGACGCCGATTGGGCGTCGCCCGCCGTGTCCGACACGGACCTGTGGCAGGTGCGCGGCCAGATGCGCCTGCAGTTCGTCGAGGACGCCCGCCGACGGATCGCCGCGGCCTGGGAGGGCCAGAACCCGGGCGGCATCGTGCCGTCCTGGATCGGGCGGGTCTTCGACCCGAACGTTCTCACGATCGGGTTCGCCCGCCGCGTGCCGACCTACAAACGTCTGACCCTGATGCTGCACGACCCCGAGCGGTTGCGCGCGCTGCTGCTGCACTCCGAACACCCGATTCAAATCGTAATCGCAGGCAAATCGCATCCGGCCGACGAGGAGGGCAAGCGCCTGATCCAGAGGATCGTGCAGTTCGCGGCCGACCCGGCGCTGCGCACCAAGATCGCGTTCCTGCCCGACTACAACATCGGTATGGCCCAGCTGATGTACCCAGGCACGGATGTCTGGCTCAACAATCCGCTGCGCCCGCTCGAGGCGTGCGGCACGTCCGGCATGAAGGCGGCCCTCAACGGCGCCCTCAACCTGTCGATCCTCGACGGCTGGTGGCCGGAATACTACGACGGCAACAACGGTTGGGCGATCCCCACCGCAGACGCCGCCGGTGACGCGGCCGAACGTGACCGGCTCGAGGCGGACGCGCTGTACGAGCTGATCGAGCACCAGGTCGCACCGAAGTTCTACGACCGCAACGCCGACGGAGTGCCCGAACGCTGGGTCTCCTCGATTCGGCAGACGCTCGCGAAGCTCTCACCGGAACTCAACGCCGGTCGGATGGTGCGCCAGTACGTGCAGGAGCTGTACCGGCCTGCCGGCACGGCCGCGGCCCGCCTGTCCGAGAACAACTACCGGGCCGCCCGGGAATTGGCCGCCTGGAAGGGGCGGATCGTCTCGGCCTGGCCCGGCGTCGCCGTGACCCACGTCGAATCCGGCGGCGTCGCCCCGGTGCCGCAGGTCGGCGACGAACTGCACCTCCGCGCACACGTGCAGTTGAACGGTCTTGCGCCCGAGGACGTCACCGTCGAGGTCGTCTACGGCAAGAGCCTCACCAATGACGACCTGAGTGACGTCAACACCCTGCCGCTCAATACGGAACCGTTGGGGACCGGTGCGACGGATGCCAGTACGCCGACGCTCTTCACCGGCACGATAGAACTCGACCGTGGTGGCGCATTCGGCTACACGGTGCGGGTCGTGCCGCACAACGCGCTTCTGGTGAGCCCCGCCGAGATGGGTCTGATCGCCGTCGCCGGCTAGCGCTGACCGGCCTCACGAAAAAGCACCTTCGTTCCGACGGAGGTGTTTTTTCGTGCGGTTACGGGCGCGCGATCGCCGCGAAGACCGCGGAGGCGGCCCGGGCCAGATCGGCCGGCGTCAGCTCGATGTCGAAACCGCGGCGCCCGCCGGAGACGAAGACGGTGTCGAACGTCAGGGCGCTCTCGTCGACCACGGTCGTGAGCCGGCTCTTCTGGCCGATCGGGCTGATACCGCCCACCACGTAGCCGGTCTTGCGCTCGGCGAGCGACGGGTCTGCCATCACGGCCCTCTTTGCACCCACGGCGGTGGCCAAAGCCTTGAGGTCGAGCTGGCCGGTGACCGGCACGACGCCGACGACCAGCCGGCCGTCGACATCCGTCAGCAGAGTCTTGAACACCCGGCCGGCGGCGACGTCGAGTTTCTCCGCCGCTTCCAGGCCGAAACTCGTCGACGACGCCTCGTGCGCGTAGGCGTGCGGGGTGAACGGGATGCCGGCGCGCACCAGCGCCACCGTCGCCGGAGTACCGGCGCTTCCCTCCACCCGTTTGGCCACGGTCAGCGGCCCCCGGTCCGGTTGCCCATGGTCCGGTTGCCCATGGTCCGGTTGCCCACGCTCAGTGCGCCCGGAGCAGCTGCATCGAGGCGGCCGGTACGAGGAACCGGTCGCCGGGGGCGTGCTCGATGACGGCGTCGCTCAGGTCGTCGTGGCTGGAATCCCAGAGCAGCGAGTACGAGGTGACGCCCGTGTGCAGGGGCAGCGTCACCGTCACCTCCTCCTCACGGCCCTGCACGATCAGCAGGATACGGTTGAAATCCTCGTGCTCCGGGGTGCTCGCCGCCAGGTACTGCAGAGTGCGCTCACCGGACGAGTGCCAGTCGTCCTCGGACATGGACCGGCCCTCCGCGTTGTACCAGTTCATTTCGCTGGCGCTGAGGGTCGTCTCACCGGGGCGTCCGAACCGTACCGGGCGCAGCGCCGGGTTCTCGCGGCGCAGCTGGAGCAGGCGCCGAGTCACCCGGTGCAGGTCCTCCTGCCAGTCGTCGAGGTCCCAATTCAACCAGGTGAGCTCACTGTCGTGGCAGTAGGCGTTGTTGTTGCCGCGCTGGCTGCGACCGAATTCGTCGCCCGCGGTGATCATCGGCACGCCGGCCGACAGCAGCAGGGTCGCGAGCAGGTTGCGCATGGCCTTGCGCCGGGCGGTCAGGATGTCCCGGTCCCGGGTCGGACCCTCCGCGCCGTGATTGAACGAGTTGTTGGAGTCGGTGCCGTCGCGGTTCGACTCCCCGTTGCCGACGTTGTGCTTGACGTTGTACGAGGTCAAATCGGCCATCGTGAAACCGTCGTGGGCCGTGATGAAGTTGAGCGAGGCGAGCGGGCCGCGCTCCCGGGAGAAGGTGTTCGCGGAACCTGCGAGGCGGGTCGCAAAGCGCCCGATCCCGCTCCCGGCGTGCCCGTCGCGGGCGGCCGCCAGGTCGGTCAGCCAGAACGACCGCATGCGGTCGCGGTAGCGGTCGTTCCACTCGGTCCAGCCGTCCGGGAAATTGCCGGTCTGCCAGCCGCCCATCCCGATGTCCCAGGGCTCGGCGATCAGCTTGACCGTCGAGAGTTCCGGGTCGGCCGTGATCGAGGCGAGCAGCGGGCTGTCCGCCTGGAAGTCGACGTTCTCGTCCCGGGCGAGCGTGGCGGACAGGTCGAAGCGGAAACCGTCGATCTGCACCTCGTTCGCCCAGTAGCGCAGCGAGTCGAGCACGAGTCGGCGGGGAACGTCGTGGGAGACGTTCAGGGTGTTGCCGCAACCCGTGACGTCGATGTATCCGCCGGCGCTGTTCTGCCGGTAGTAGGCGGCGTTGTCGATGCCGCGGAGGCTGCTGACGGGGCCGTTCGGGCCCTCCTCGGCGGTGTGGTTGTAGACCACGTCGAGGATGACCTCGAGGCCGGCCTCGTGTAGGAGCTTGACCATGCCCTTGAATTCCCGGAGCACCGCTTCGGGACCGGCGGCCTGGGACTTCTGGGTGGCGTAGTCGGCGTGCGGTGAAAAGAAGTTGAAGGTGTTGTAACCCCAATAATTGCTCAGACCCTGCTTTATCAGGCGCTGCTCGGACACGAACGCCTGCACCGGCAACAGTTCGACGCTGGTCACGCCGAGGTTCTTCAGGTAGCCGATGGTCGACTCGTGGGCAAGGCCCGCATAGGTGCCGCGGAGGTTCGCCGGCACCGAGGGGCTGAGGTTGGTGAGGCCGCGAACGTGGGCCTCGTAGACCACGGTGTGGTCCAGGGCGATCCTCGGTTTGACCGAACCGGCCCAGTCGAAATCGCCGTCGACTACGGAAGACTGCCACTGGTCGGGGCCGACCCGCACGAGTCCCCGGGAATAGGGTTCGATCAGTGTCTTCTCGGGGTGGAAGGAGTTGCGGGGGGCGGTGGGACCAGAGACGCGGATGCCGTAGCGGCGTCCGGGGGAGAGGGTTCGGGAGTGTCCGGACCAGACGCCGTGCTCATCCTTGACCATGGGCACGGTCTTGATGATCCAGTGGGGGTCGGTGGCGTCGAAGATGCACAGGTCGATGGCGTCGGCGGTCTCCGACCACACGCGGAGTTCGCCGCCGTGGGTCGTGACTCGCACGCCGAGGCTGCGCAGGGGATCAGGCGGGGTCATGCGTTCTAGAGTAATGAGTACAGAAGCCGTGATTTACCACCAGGAGACCCGCCGGTGGGACCTGGCGAAACTCGAGCGAGCGCGAAAGGAGCGAGATGGCGATCTATCTGGACCATGCGGCAACCACCCCCATGCTGCCCGAAGCCATTGACGCCTACGTTCGGGCGATGGGGGTGGTGGGCAATCCCGCATCCGTTCACAGCCAGGGTCAGAACGCAAAACGGATGCTCGAGGAGGCCCGCGAGCAGGTCGCTGCCAGCCTCGGCTGCGACCCGATCGAGGTAGTCTTCACCGGCGGCGGCACCGAGGCGATCAACCTCGGCATCAAGGGGCTGTTCTGGGCCAGGCAGCCGCGCACCCGCATCCTCGTTCCCGGAGGCGAGCACCACGCCACCATGGACACGGTCGAGTGGCTCGATCGGCACGAGGGAGCCGTAGTCGAGTGGCTGCCGCTGGACGCCGTCGGCCGGATCGACCTGGCAGCGGTTGCCCAATCCATCGCCGCGAACCCCGACGACATCGCCCTGATCACCTGTCTCAGCGCCAACAACGAGGTCGGAACCCTGCAGCCGGTCGCCGAGGTGGCCGCGCTCGCCGCGGCGCACGGCATCCCGGTGCACGTCGACGCGGTGGCGGCGTACGGCCACGTTCCGATCGATTTCCACGCCCTCAGCCAGGCCGGCGTGGCCGCGCTCAGCGTCTCGGCACACAAGATCGGCGGCCCGGTGGGGATCGGGGCGCTCGCCCTCTCGCGCCGGGCCACGGTCGAGCCGCTGCTGCACGGCGGCGGGCAGCAGCGTCAGGTACGCAGCGGCACCCAGGACGTCGCGGCGGCCGTGGCATTCGCGGTCGCGGCAAACGCCCTGCACGACCTTCCAGCGGAGAACGCGCGGATCTCCGCGCTGCGCGAGCGACTCGTCGTCGGCGTCTCTTCGGCCGTACCCTCCGTTGTGGTGAACGGCGACCCGGACCCGCAAAACCATCTGCCGGGCACCGCGCATTTCAGCTTCCCGGGCTGCGAGGGTGACTCGCTCCTGTTCCTGCTCGACGTGGCGGGCATCTCGGTGTCCACGGGGTCTGCCTGCCAGGCGGGCGTGGCCGAGCCCTCCCACGTGCTGCGCGCCATGGGCCGCAGCGAAGTGGAGGCGCGCGGCGCCCTGCGGATCACCCTCGGCCGCACCAACACCGAGGCCGACGTCGACGCTCTGCTCGCCGCTCTCCCGGCCGCCCACGTCCGGGCGGCCCGGGCCGGCCTGGCCGACCGGATGCCGGGCCGCTGAGCCGCGCC
>NZ_SOGZ01000005.1:0-50226 GCF_004403145.1 Cryobacterium sp. TMT1-62
CGCCGCCGGCGCGGCAGCCGGCGCCGCGGCCGGGGCCCGAGCCGGTGCGGCAGCCGCATCAGCCGCAGCTTCAGCCTCGGCCGGTGCGGGATGGCAGACCGGCCCAGCGGAATCAGCAGCGAGCGGCAGCACATCGGGAACCACATTCGACGGAACAGGTGCCCGCGCCGGAACCGTCGAAGGCGATTCGGGATCCACCGCCGCCTCGACGCCCGACCCGCGTCTCGAGTCCAACCGGGCGCTGCATGAGGCCGACCTGGTGCTGAACGAGTTCCGTCAGCAGCTGCGCGCGGACCTGCGCCAGGCTGCCACACGGTCCGGCGTGCCGACCACGCTCGTGCCGGAACTTCGGGCTCGCCTGGTCGAGGTGCGCGCGGACATCCTCGCCGCCCTGCACCGGCAGCGCGGCCACTAGCCCGGAGCGGTGCAACAGCACCCCCCACACAGAACACCCTCGCCAGCTGCGCGGGTGTTCTGTGTGTCACCGTCGCAACCGGGTCAGACGGTACGGGCCGCGATCTCCTCGGCGGTGGGGTGGCGCGGTCGGCGCATCCCCCCGAACGGTCGATCGCGTGCAGGGACATCAGGGCGCCGCAGATCGGGCAGACCGGGCGCACCCGACACGCCCGCACGGCGGCCGACTCCCCTGGATTTGACAGAGGAATCCAAGGGAGTAGTGTCGTCCCTCGTGACACCAGAGGGAACCCCCCAGGCACCAGAAACACGTTCACCGAAAAGGTGGATCATCGGCGACCCGCTCTCGACCGAAAAGCTCGACGGCCAGTTGCTGCCCAAGCACCTCGCCCTCCCCATCTTCGCGAGCGACCCGCTGTCGAGCGTCGCGTATGCGCCGCAAGAGCTCCTGATGATCCTGACGCTCGGCGGGCTGGCCTTTCTCAGCTTCGCGCCCTGGGTCGCGGCGTGCGTCGTGCTACTGCTCGTCGTGGTCGTCGCGTCGTACCGCCAGCTGATCAAGGCCTACCCGTCCGGCGGCGGCGACTACGAGGTCGCGCACAAGAACCTCGGAGAGAAGGCCGGCCTCGTCGTCGCGTCCGCCCTGCTCGTCGACTACGTGATGACCGTGGTCGTGTCGGTGGCCAGCGGCGTGGACAACATCATCTCCGCACTGCCGGGCCTGGCGCCGTTCCGGGTGGAGTTCGCGGTCTTCTTCGTGATCCTGCTCGCGGCGGTCAACCTGCGCGGCGTGCACGAGTCGAGCAAGGCTTTCGCCATCCCCACCTACCTGTTCATCGCCAGCGTGCTGCTGATGGTCGTCGTGGGCCTCGCCCGGGTCGCCCTCGGCGATACCCCGATGGCCGAGTCGGCGAACTACGACGTAGAGGCCCAGAGCCTGGCCCAGTCGGCGTTCATCCTGCTGCTGCTGCGCTCCTTCGCGAGTGGGTGCAGCGCGCTCACCGGCGTCGAGGCGATCGCCAACGGGGTGCCCGCGTTCAAGCATCCGAAGGTCAAGAACGCCCAGCGCACGCTGGTGCTCATGGGCGGCATCGCCATCACGCTCTTCATCGGCCTGACCGCGCTCGCCCTGTTCTCGAAGGTGCACTACGCGGAAAATCCCTGCGACCTGATCGGCTGGGAGGAGTGTGCGACTTCCCCGCAGCGCAGCCTGATCGCCCAGATCGCGGCGGCCACCTTCGGCAACAACTCGATCATGTTCTTCGTGCTGCAGGCCGCGACCGCGGCGGTGCTGCTGCTGGCCGCCAACACGGCGTTCAACGGCTTCCCGCTGCTCGGCTCCGTGCTCGCCAAAGACTCCTACGCCCCGAAATCGCTCAGCACCCGCGGCGACCGCCTGATCTACTCCAACGGTGTGCTGCTGCTGGCCCTCTTCGCCTGCATCATCCTGGTCATCTACCAGGCCAACCTGACCGTGCTGATCCAGCTCTACATCATCGGCGTCTTCGTCTCCTTCACACTCGGGCAGACGGGCATGGTGCGGCACTGGCTGACCCTGCTGAAGACGAACCCGCCGAACCGGGCATCCATCATCGCCAGCCTCTCGATCAACGGCTTCGGCGCGCTGCTCACCGGCGTGGTGCTGATAGTGGTCACCATCACCAAGTTCACCCACGGCGCCTGGCTCGTCTTCGTTTTGATGCCTGTGCTGTTCACCCTCATGCTCGGCGTCAACCGGTACTACCGCGACGTCGCCAAGGAAATCGAAGTGGATGCCGACACCATCTTCGGCTCGTCGGGCGACCACGCGATCGTGCTGGTCGGCAAGATGCAGAAGCCCGTGCTCAAGGCGTTGGACTACGCGATCGCGGCCCGCCACGAGAGCATCGAGGCCGTACACATCTCCGTCGACGTCGACGAGACCAAGGCGCTCAAGCGCGCCTGGGTGCAGCAGAATATCCAGGTGCCGTTGCGCATCGTACAGTCGCCCTACCGGGATATCAGCTGGCCTCTGATCAGCTACATCAAGGATCGGCGCGAGGACCACGGCTCCGAGGTCGTCACCGTGTACACCCCGATCTACATCGTGGGCCACTGGTGGGAGGGTCTGCTGCACAACCACAAGGCCCGGCGGCTGCGCCAGAAACTCATGCTCGTGCACGGCGTCACCATTGCCCTGGTGCCGTGGCTGCTCGACTCCTCCGAGCTCATCTACGGCCGGCGCTCCCGGCCCGTGCCCGGCCAGGACCGCCGCGGCGAGCCCGTGCGCCCCCGCCCGATCCCGCGCCGCCCGCTCGCTCCGGCGACCAAGGACATCCCGATCCGACCCACGCCGGTCGTCGGCACGGTTCCGCCGAATTCCCGGCCGTCCGCCGCGCGGCGCCGCAAGAGGAAGTAACGGATGCGCCTTGCTCCCGGCGTCTTTCTCGGCGGCATGGTCGGCACGGGCCTTCGACTCGGCATCGATCAGGCTCTCCCGCACGCCGACACCGACTTCCCGGCGAGCACGCTGATCGCCAACACGATCGGCGCGTTCATCCTCGGCTGGCTGGTGGCCGGCCTGTGGACCCGCCCGGGCCTGCCGGCCTGGGTCAAGGCCGCCCTCGGCACGGGGGTGCTCGGGTCGTTCACGACCTACTCCGCCGTCATGGTGTCCCTGGTCGCGCTCGGCGCGGCCGGATTCCCGACTCTCGGCTGGATCTACCTGGCGGCCACTCTGCTGCTGGGGTTCGGGGCCGCGGCCCTCGGCCTGCAGCTGGGGGCGCAGCTTCGGCACCGCGTGTTGCCGGACATTCCGGATGCCGGGAGCACTCTGTGAGCACCTGGCTGGTCCTCGGCGTACTCGTCACCGGTGGCGCGGCGGCGGTCATCCGTTACTTCGTCTCGCGTGCCCTCCCCGTCGGCCCCGGGCGGCTGCCGCTCGGCGTGTTGATCGTGAACGTGGCCGGATCGTTGATCGGCGGCGTGGTGCTCGGTCTCTCCGAGCGTGCCGCGGTGTCCGCCGACGTGCAGCTGATCCTGTTGACCGGGGTCTGCGGCGGCCTGACCACGTTCAGCACCTGGAGCGTCGAGACCGTCGAACTGACGCTCACCGGGCGTCGGCGAGCTGGCATTGTCAACCTGATCGGCACTCTCCTGCTCGGGTTCCTGGTCTGTGGTGCGGGCTACCTCCTCTCCCGCTGAGGTACAGTGAAGGAACGCTGATTGTGAACGTGCTCGGCGAACCGCTGCTCAGGATTTGCATCCTCGGCCCGTTCGGCCCGCCATGCTAAACTGACGGCTAGTTTTCACCATATTCGGCAACTCCCGGGAGACGTTCCTCTCACCCGGCCTGGCATCGTTAGGGGGTCTCGCATGGGGCGCGGCCGTCAAAAAGCAAAGCACACCAAGGTTGCCCGCGAGCTGAAGTACTTCAGCCCGGACACCAACTACAACGCGCTTGAGCGCGAGCTCACCGGGCATCCGGCCAACGACCCGCGCCTCGATGAGGACCTGGCGAAGTGGCCGGAGTACGAGGCCGGCAAGCCCGGCAAAGACGCAGACACCGACGACGGAGCCGACGCCGACGCCGACGGCCAATACGTCGACCATTACGCCACCGAAGACGAGCAGAAGCGCGCCTGACGCTCGGCTCATCTCGGCTCGGCTCGGCTCGGCTCGGCTCATCTCGGCTCGCCGAGCTTTGCTCCTCCGCGGCCCCGTGTCTCAGCGGGTGCGCGCAAATGGCCGCCATCGTTTCACCGATGGCGGCCATTTGCGCGCACGGGCCGCCCGGCGGGGCGCCCGACGGGCGCCCGACGGGCGGCCTGCTAGAGCGCGTAGCCGCCGACCAGGCGCACGGCGCCGCCGTTCACGCCCTTGGCACCCTGCTCAAAGCCCGCGAGGTCGTGCGGGGCGGTCGAGACACGGCCGGCCACCCAGGCCGGCACTCCCTCGGTGGCGAGGCGCGCGATGACGGATGACGCCGATTCGGCCGCGACGACGGCGAACATGCCGACACCCAGGTTCCAGGTGCCCTCCGCGCTCTCGAGCGAGGAGCCGGCGAGTTCGCTGAGCACCCGGAAGACCGGGGACGGCGACCAGGTGGACCGGTCGACCTCCACCCAGGCGCCGAGCGGGAGCACGCGAGCGAGGTTCGCCGCGATGCCGCCGCCGGTGACGTGGCTGAGCGAGTGCACGACGCCGGCGAGCTCCGGGTCGGAGATCACGCCGAGCAGCGGCCCGGTGTAGAGCCGCGTCGGCTCGAGCAGGACCTCGCCGACCACGCCTCCGAAATCGGCGGACGTGTCGGTGTAGCCGATGCCGCGGTTGGCGAGGATGTGCCGCACGAGCGAGTAGCCGTTGGAGTGCAGGCCGGAAGAGGCCAGCGCCACGACGACGTCACCGTGGCGGACCTTCTCCGCGCCGAGCACCTGGTCGGCTTCCACCACGCCGGTGGCGGCGCCGGCCACGTCGTAGTCGTCAACGCCGAGGAGGCCGGGGTGTTCGGCGGTCTCGCCGCCGACGAGTGCGGTGCCGGTGGCGGCGCAGGCGCGGGCGATGCCCGCGACGATGTCCGCGATCCGCTCGGGGACGACCTTGCCGCACGCAATGTAGTCGGTCATGAAGAGCGGGCGGGCCCCGACGACGATGATGTCGTCGACGACCATGCCCACAAGGTCCTGGCCGATCGTGTCGTGCTTGTCGATGGCCTGGGCGATCGCAACCTTGGTGCCGACGCCATCCGTTGACGTGGCCAGCAGCGGGCGCGTGTAGCCGGTGAGGAAGGAGACGTCGTAGAGGCCGGCAAAACCGCCGAACCCGCCGAGCACCTCGGGACCGTGCGTGTTCGACACGGCCTCCTTCATCAGGGAGACGGCGAGGTCGCCGGCCGTGGTGTCCACTCCGGCCGCCGCATAGGATGCGTTGCTCATTCTTGTCTTCCTGGGTCGCCGATCGGGGGCTTACCCTGTGTGACCAAGGATTCTTCGCGCAGTGCTTCCTGGCGCAGTGAGGTGGGGGCGAGCAGAGGCTCGAATTCCGAGTCGGGGCCCGGGTCGCATCCGTTCGAGGCGGCGGCCGGACGTTCCAACAGGTTCTTGCCCAGGTGTGCTGAGTCGGGCAGCGGGATCGGATAGACCCCGGTGAAGCAGGCCGTGCATAGGCGTTCGGGCGGCTGCTCGGTGGCGGCGATCATACCCTCCGGTGAGAGGTACCCGAGCGAGTCGGCGCCGATGGCCTGGCGCACCTCGTCGACGCCGAGGCCGGTCGCGATCAGTTCCGCGCGGGAGGCGAAGTCGATGCCGTAGAAGCAGGGCCAGGTGATCGGCGGGCTCGAGATGCGCACGTGCACCTCGGCCGCACCGGCCTCCCGCAGCATGCTGACCAGGGCACGCTGGGTGTTGCCGCGCACGATCGAGTCGTCGACGACGATCAGCCGTTTGCCCTTGATCACGGCCTTGAGGGGGTTGAGCTTGAGCTTGATTCCCCGCTGGCGGATGGTCTCCGACGGCTGGATGAAGGTGCGCCCCACGTAGGAGTTCTTCACCAGACCCTGGCCGAACGGAATTCCGGATGCCTGCGCGTACCCGATCGCGGCCGGCGTGCCGGACTCGGGGGTCGGGATGACGAGGTCGGCCTCGACGGGGTACTCCTGGGCGAGGCGACGGCCCATCTCGACCCGCGCCTCGTGCACGCCGCGGCCGGCGATGGTGGTGTCGGGCCGGGCCAGGTAGACGTACTCGAACACGCAGCCGGCGGGCTTCGCTTCGGCGAAGCGCTGCGTACGCAGGCCGTCCTCGTCGATGGTGATGAGCTCGCCCGGCTCGACCTCGCGCACGAAGCTGGCGCCCACGATGTCGAGGGCGGCGGTTTCGGATGCGACCACCCAGCCACGCTCGAGGCGGCCGAGCACCAGCGGGCGCACCCCCTGCGGGTCGCGGGCGGCGTAGAGGGTTGTCTCGTCCATGAAGACTAGGCTGAAAGCGCCGCGCAGACGCGGCAGAACCTCGAGCGCCGTGGCTTCGAGGGTGTGGTCGAGATCGCCGGTGAAGAGGGCCGTGATCACTGCGGTGTCGGTGGTGTTGCCGCGGGCGAGCTCGCCCTCCACCTTCGGGTAGCGTTCGTGCACGAGCTGCAGGAGCTCGGCCGTGTTGGTGAGGTTGCCGTTGTGGCCGAGGGCGACCGTGCCGCCCGAGGTGCGGCCCAGGGTGGGCTGGGCATTTTGCCAGCTGGACGACCCGGTGGTCGAGTAGCGGGTGTGCCCGACGGCGATGTGGCCGATCAGTGTGCTCAGCGCGGCCTCGTTGAAGACCTGGGAGACCAGGCCCATGTCCTTGTAGATCAGGATCTTCGAGCCGTCACTCGTGGCGATCCCGGCCGATTCCTGGCCCCGGTGCTGCAGGGCATAGAGGCCGAAGTAGCTAAGCTTAGCCACCTCCTCACCGGGAGCCCAGACGCCGAAAACGCCGCAGGCATCCTGCGGCCCCTTCTCTCCGGGGAGTAGATCATGGCCTAAAAGTCCGTCGCCGCCAGCCAAATCGGTGCCTCTTCTACTATCAGTGCTCGGGGAAATGTGTGCTGAGAGTTGTGGGGTGACCGGGAGCTTCTCCGCTTCGGTCCGGTGAGCCGTGTTGTTGGGACGGGCGGGTTGAGCTAGTCCCGATCAGAATTCGACGAGTCGGATACGGCATCCGGAGACTCGGACTCGCTCGGACCGACAGCTGCCA
Source organism: Cryobacterium sp. TMT1-62 (assembly GCF_004403145.1). Lineage (NCBI taxonomy): Bacteria > Bacillati > Actinomycetota > Actinomycetes > Micrococcales > Microbacteriaceae > Cryobacterium > Cryobacterium sp. TMT1-62. The sequence goes on from NZ_SOGZ01000005.1 coordinate 7,122, forward strand.
TTCTATCGACGACGACCGTCTTCCCGCGGCGGGAGATGACACGGTCGATGATGATGGCGACGACGGCACCCAGGGCGACGCCCAGCGTGAGGAACGCGAGCAACAGGAATCCGAAGACCTGGGTAGCCCCGAACTCGGCGTTCTCGGGAAACACGACCGTGAGAACCAGGGCCGCGATCGCACCGATCAGGGCGCCGAGGAGCATGAAGTTGAAGAAGCGAGGCGACCGCCGCACGGTGACGGTGGACTTGTCGACGATCGATTCGCCGGCACTCTCACCGTTGCCGGAATCGGACTCCTGCTCGGGCTGTTGGTCTGAGATCACGCGTTCATTCTCGCACGCCAGATCGGTCCTGCGGCTGTGTGTTGGCTCTGCCCGGCGGATGCCAGCCTGCCCGGATGAATGGGATTGCGGGACGCGGGAGCGCGAACATGGACCTCGTCGTGCGGCAGCCGCGGCGGCGCGTCAGGGTGGCGCGGTGGACTTCCGCGGACACGGAGGTTCAGCGTTCGGCGATCACCGCGGCGGCCGGTGGACGATCCACCACGGCCGAGCCGAGCGCCCCGGTCGCGCCTGTCACAATGACCGCACCCCTCAGGATCCCTTGACCTGTGCGAGCAGTCCAGCGAGCTCGGTCAGTGAGTCATCGGTCAGCGTGTCGAACCATGGTGCGGAGCGTTCTATCGCGAGAGTTTCGAACGCCTCGACCTGGGAACGCGCGAATCCGGTGAGCCTGAGGAGCCGCACCCGTCCGTCCTGGTCGGATGCGAACTGCTCGACCAGGTCATGCTCGCGCAATTGGTCGACGAGTTGAGTGATGGCCCCCGGTGTGACGTGCAACAGTGCGGCAAGCCGGCCCGGAGTGACAGAGTCCTGCGCGTGAGCGAGGACGAAGAGGACATCCAGCTGGGTGCGTGTGAGGACCGTGCTGCCGAACGGAGTCGATCGCGGGCTCGCGATCGACCGCGACAGACGAACGACCGCCGCCAGGACCTCCCCCATCTGCCTGGACCGGTGCGAGGTGAGCAGGCGCGCCGATTGTGTCATGCGCTGATAAACGGCATCTGCCCGATGAAGGTGCGATCCTCCACCTGGGTGAGGATGAAGTCCGCGAGATCATTTCGACTGATCTGGGTGCTCGCGTCAACGCCCACCCATCCCACTCGGTAGGTTCCAGCACCCGGCTTCTCGGTCAACCGCGGACCACGAACGATCGTCCACTCCAACCCGGACGCCTCGAGCACCCGAAGGTGCTGCTCCGCGTCGGCGAGAACATGCCCGGACAGGGTCTTCAGCAAGAACCTGATGACGCGGTCTGCGGGCCGGGGCCGGTCCAGTGGAGCGGTTAGCCCGCCGCCCGACAGGGTGACGATCCGCTTTACTTCGTGCCGCCCCATCGCGTCCACGATGAGCTGGTTGCCCTCGGTCTGCAGGGTCGGCGGCGACCCCTTGACCTGCCCGAACAGGCTGAGCACGGCGTTTGACCCCGCCACCGCCTGATCCACGGCATCCGCGTCCAACACGTCACCGCGAATGACCGTCAGAGCCGGCGACGTGGTGACGAGCTTGGCCGGATCACGCACCAGAGCCCGCACCTCGCATCCCGCGGCAAGAGCGCGCGTCAGCACGCGATGACCGGTCTTACCGGTCGCACCGAACAAAGCAATCACTGTCATGAGAATTAGTTTAGTCGCTAAATGTTGTGATCGGATGATGCTGCCACCGAACCACAACGACGGGGAAAACTCACGAGGGAGAAAAAGGAGGGTCGCGTCCGAGACGGAGGTGGGAGGCGTCAGAGAAGCGGTAGGTGCCCGACCAGGTCGGCGCGCTGGCCGGAGGCGGCGATGCGACCGGATGCGATGCCATCAGCCCACGAGAGCGTTCCGGTGGCGAGGGCGAGCCAGGTGGGGGCATCCGTCTCAATGACGTTCGGCGGTGTGCCGCGGGTGTGGCGCGGACCGGCGATGCACTGCACGGCCCCGAACGGCGGCACGCGAACCTCGAGTGTGTTGCCGGTGGCCTTCTCGGCGAGCAGCTGCAGCGTGTACCGAACCGCCAGGGCACGGATGTCCCGGCTCGCCTCACCCTGCTGCGCCGCGTATTCGCGCACCGCCGCGCGCCCCACGCCGTCGTCAATCCTCGCTCGTGCCACGCCACCAGTCTGCCTCCTGTCTGCGGTCCGTGCCGGCCGCCCGCTCCTTGCGCCGCCAGCCCACCCCGCGCGCATGCTGTGCCGCTGCGCGCCTGGCACACCATGCGCGTATCGGCGCAGCACGGGCGCAGCGCTCTTGCGCCAGTTCCCGCTGTCCGCCGCCCGCCGCCCGCGCGGGGCTACGCGGCATCCGCTAATCTGACGGGGTGAAGATTCTGGTCCTCGGTTCCGGTGCCCGCGAGCACGCCATCATCACCGCGCTGCTCCGCGAGGAGCCGCGCCACGACATCGTGGCGGCGCCAGGCAATGCCGGCATCGCCCGGGATGTGCCGGTGATTCCGCTCGACCCGGCCGACCCCGAGCAGGTCACGAACTACGCGAACCTCAACGGCATCGAGCTCGTCGTGGTGGGGCCGGAGGCGCCGCTCGTCGCCGGGGTCGCCGATGCGCTGCGCACCCGGGGCATCCCGGTATTCGGTCCGGACCGGGCCGCAGCCGCCCTCGAAGGCAGCAAAACCTTCGCCAAACGCATCATGGACGCCGCGGGCGTGCCCACCGGACGCGCCGAACGCGCCGGGTCGCTCGCCGAAGCCACGTCCGCACTCGACGAGTTCGGGGCGCCCTACGTGGTGAAGGCCGACGGCCTCGCCGCCGGCAAGGGCGTGCTCGTCACCGTGGACCGTACGGCCGCGATCAACCACGCCATCTACTGGCTTCAGCACGGCAGCGTGCTGATCGAAGAATTCCTGGACGGGCAGGAGGTCTCCCTCTTCCTGCTCAGCGACGGCCACAGCGTGCTGCCGCTCTCCCCCGCCCAGGACTACAAACGCCTCGGCGACGGTGACCTCGGCCCGAACACCGGCGGCATGGGCGCCTATTCGCCGCTGCCCTGGCTCGACGCCGAATTCGGCAGTGAACAGGCTTTCATAGACGAGGTCATCGAAACGATCGCGTTGCCCACGGTGCGCAAGCTCGCCGCCGAGGACACCCCCTTCATCGGTCTGCTCTACTGCGGCCTCATTCTTACGACCGAGGGCATCCGGGTGATCGAATTCAACGCCCGATTCGGCGACCCGGAGACCCAGGTGGTTCTACCGCGCCTGGTCACGCCACTGTCGGGTCTGCTGCTCGCGGCCTCCACCGGCGGCCTCGGCGGCCTGGCCCGCCCGGTATTCTCGGCTGACGCCTGCGTCACGGTCGTGCTCGCGAGCGAGAACTATCCGGATGCGCCGGTCACCGGACGCGCTCTCACCGGCCTGGCCGCGGCATCCGCTGTGCCCGGCGTCAGTATTGCGCATGCGGCGACAGCCGTCGTCGACGACACCCTCGTGTCCACCGGCGGACGCGTGCTCAGCGTCGTCGCGGTCGGCGACGGCTTTGCGGATGCCCGCGCCCGCGCCTACGAGGCGCTCACCCTGATCACGCTTGAGGGTTGCCAGTTCCGCACCGACATCGCGGCCCGCGTCGCCGCTGTCGCCCGCTGAGCCCGCGTCGCCGGTGTCGCCCGCTGAGCCCGCGTCGCCGGCGTCGCCCGCCGAGCCCGCCGAACCCTCGTCTCACTGGCCCGGCTGAGCTGTCGCCGCCCGCCGTTTCCGTGGCCAACTCAGGAGATCCATTCGGCGAGCGCTGAGAACACCCGAGAACACCAGGCCGGATGACACCGGCAGCGCAGATCTCCTGAGTTAGCCCCTCCCCCTGGGATCCTCGGCGCGGAAGCGCGGCACGCCGCGGGCGGCACGAACCCGGCACGAGCCCGGCACGAGCCCACGCCGGCACCGCGTTGGCGCGGGCACCGGCCGGTGCGCAAGAATATAGCCGTGACCGCACTAGACCAGCCCGCCGCATCCGCTCTGCCCGACCTGCCGGGATGGCGTCACGCCTACTCGGGCAAGGTGCGCGACCTCTATGTTCCGGATGCCGCGGCCGACCTCGCGACCGCCGCACGCGTGCTCGTGGTCGCCAGCGACCGCGTCAGCGCGTTCGACCACGTTCTCGAGCCCGGCATCCCGGGCAAGGGCGAACTGCTCACCACTCTCAGCCTCTGGTGGTTCGACCAGCTCGTGGGCTTCCCCAACCACCTCGTGCCGGACCACACCGTCAACGGGGCTGTGACCAGCCTGCTCCCATCCGCCGTTGCCGGGCGCGCCATGCTCTGCAAGACCCTCGACATGTTCCCGATCGAATGCGTCGTGCGCGGCTACCTGACCGGATCGGGCTGGAAGGAATACCAGTCCACCCAGACGGTGTGCGGCATCCAACTGCCTGCCGGCTTGCAGAACGGCGACCGCCTGCCCGAACCCATCTTCACCCCGGCGTGGAAGGCCCCGATGGGCGAGCACGATGAGAACATCTCGTTCGAGCGCACGGTGGAGCTGGTCGGGGCCTCCGTTGCCGACGAGCTGCGCCGCCTGTCGCTGGAGATCTTCGGCCACGCCTCGGCGATCGCCGAGAAAGCCGGGGTCATCCTGGCCGACACGAAATTCGAGTTCGGCGCCGACCGCCTCACGGGCGCCATCACGCTCGCCGACGAGGTGCTCACCAGCGACTCGAGCCGCTATTGGGACGCCTCGCTCTGGCAGTCCGGCACGACCCCGGAACAACGGATGGCCAGTTTCGACAAGCAGATCGTTCGCGACTGGCTCGCGGCCAACTGGGACCTGACCGGCACACCGCCGGCACTTCCGGCGGAGATCATCGGGCAGACCGCGGCCCGTTACCTGGAACTGCTGGCGCGGCTGACGCACGCGGCTTCCGCGGCCGGCGCGGCGTAGGCGAGGCCGGCGCGGCGTAGGCGCGGCTGCGGTGGCCCGCGTTTCTCCGCGGGCACCGCACCGTCGCTGGGCTTCCCCGCAGCCGGGCGTGCCGTCGCGAGGCGTCACGCCCGGCGGCCACGGGCCGCAAACTGATACGCTCCGGCCATGCGAATCAAGATGTGCAGCGTCCACGTGAACGATCCGTCCGCCGCGTTCGACTTCTACACGTCCGTGCTCGGATTCGAGAAACTGATGTCCATGCCGGAGCACCAGCTGTACATCGTGAAGTCCCCGGAAGACCCCGACGGGGTCGGCCTCCTCCTCGAGCCGAGCGACAACAAGGTCTACCAGAAGTACGCTCAGGGCATCCGCAGCCTCGGGCTGCCGGCCATCGTGTTCGGCACACCGGATGTGCAGGCCGAGTACGAGCGACTCCGCACCCTGGGCGTTCAGTTCGCCGGCGCCCCCAGCACGGATGCCTACGGCACCTCCGTCATCTTCGACGACACCTGCGGCAACCTGATCCAGCTCCACGAAGACGAGCAGTAGCGAGCGCCCGGACTGCCGGGTCGCGTTCTGCGCTCCGACCCGCTCCCGACTCCCGATCCCCCTACAACTCCCGACTCCACCTCCCGACTCCAATCTGGGGCTAACTCAGGAGATCCCGACCAAGGCCGTCCCCGGGGCCACTGTTTCCGCGGCGGATGGCGTCCGATCGCGACCGTGCCGCCGGATCTCCTGAGTTAGCCCCCGCCACGCGGCGCACGGCCGGAATACCGGGCCCGGATCATCCGTTGGGGCCAGTGTGAATCGATTTGCGAACGATCTGCTGCCCGCATCCACCGGCATGGGCGCGGTGACCCTGCGGGTGGGCGACCTCGACGCCATGATCACGTATTACCGCGACGCGGTGACCCTCGAGCTACAGAGCCACGAGGGGCCGGTCGCCGTGCTCGGGCGCGGAACCACACCGATCGTTGTTCTGCAGCACGCCCCGGAGCTGGCCGCCGCCGAGCCCCGCTCGAGCGGGCTGTTCCACACCGCCATCCTCTTCGATACGCAGGCGCAGCTCGCCGCGGCCGTCTACTCGGTGGGCACAACGCATCCGGGATCGTTCACCGGCAGTGCCGATCACCTGGTCAGCCAGGCCTTCTACTTCACCGACCCGGAGGGCAACGGCATCGAGCTGTACTGGGACCGCGACCGCACCGAGTGGAGCTGGACCCACGGCCAGGTCGAGATGGCCACCCTCTACCTCGACCCGAACACCTTCATCGGCGAGCACCTGACCCGGGACGGTCAGGCGCATCCGTCGGTCGGCAACGCCATCGTCGGGCACGTGCACCTTTCCGTCGGCGACGTGGGCACGGCCCGCGAGTTCTACGTGGACCGCCTCGGCTTCGAGGCGACGGCGACCCTCGGCGGCCAGGCCCTGTTCGTCTCGGCCGGCGGCTACCACCACCACATGGCCATGAACACCTGGAACAGCGCCGGCGCCGGCAAGCGCCGACTGGCCCTCGGGCTCGGCGAGGTCGATATCATCCTGCCGGGCTCCGACGACATCGGTGCCCTCAACGAACGGATGTCCCACTTCGGCGTGCAGACCCGTCACGACGGGCAGGCCCTCGGCTTCGACGACCCGTGGGGCAACCAGATCGTGGTGCGCACGAAGTAGCCCGCACGGCGTCAGCGCACGGCGTCAGCGCGGCGCACCCCGCCGACGCCGAACGCAGATGTCCTATGCGCCGGCCTCGGGCGCAGCGCCGGCTCCCGGCGCCACACCCGTGCCGCGGGAGGCCGCCCGGGTGGCACGGCGGCTCAGGCCGTGCACGGCCGCCTGGTATTCCTTGGCTCCCAGCGGACGTCCCGGCAGCTTGGGCCGGCCCCGGTCGACGGCCCGCAGCCCGTCGAGCACGATCGACAGCTGGCGCCGCCACTGGCCGGTGTAACCGCCGCCGAGGGTGCCGAGCGAGCCCACCATGGTGACGAGGACCGCGAGGTCGACCGCATCGACATCCGTTCGGAGGTCGCCGTCGCGTTTGGCCTGCGTGACGAGGGCCGACAGCACCGCTTTGAACGAGGCCGCCTTGCCGCGCGCCGGGTCGACCGTCTCCATGCGCTTGAGGATGGGCGGCAGCGACGGGTCGGCGACGAGCCACTCGGCGACGCGTTCGGTGTAGACGACGATGCCGTCCCACGCGGTGGGGGCAGCCGCGATCTCGTCGCGCACCGAGGCCAGCTCGGCGAGGGAGATGTCGTGCAGGGCCCTGACCAGGTCGTCCCGGGTGGAAAAATTGCGGTACAGCGTGGCTACGCCCACGTCGGCGCGGCGAGCGATCTCCTCCAGCGAAGCGTCAACGCCGTGCACCGCGATCAGTGCCCGCGCCTCAATGAGGAGACGCTCACGGTTCTGCCGGGCGTCACGCCGTCGAGGCTGCGCCCCATCCTGCGGGGTCGATTCGGGCGAAGTCATGACCCTGAGTCTAGGTCCCGAACCTTGGCATCGCGGAGGCTCACCTCCACGCCTCCCCCTGGCAGGTGTCAGCCAGTTGCGCCGGGCCGGGGCTGTCCCGCACAATGCAGTCAGCACCCGAACGAAACGGAGCACCATGTCGGTCGAGCACAACACCCGCGAGTTCGATCCCGAGATCGTGACGGATTTCCGGGAGCGGATGAGTTACGGCTCCTACCTCGATCTGGACACCCTGCTCGGTGCGCAGAAGCCGGTCAGCTCACCCGAGCATCACGACGAGCTTCTGTTCATCATCCAGCACCAGACCACCGAGCTCTGGCTGAAGCTCGTGCTGCACGAGCTGCGCGCCGCGACCGCGTTCCTGCGCCAGGACCAGATCGCCCCGGCCCTCAAATGCATCGCCCGGGTCAAGCACATCCAGCGCACCCTGACCGAGCAGTGGTCGGTGCTGGCCACGCTCACGCCCAGCGAATACGCCGAGTTCCGGCATTTCCTGGGCAACTCGTCCGGGTTCCAGTCGTATCAGTACCGGGCCGTCGAGTTCGCGCTCGGCAACAAGAACCGGCGCATGCTGAGCGTGTTCGAGAGCGATCCGGATGCTCACGCGCTCCTCTCCGAGATGCTTGCGGCCCCCAGCATCTATGACGAGTTTCTGCGCTACCTGCACCGGCAGGGGTTCGCTATCCCGGCATCCGTGCTGGAGCGCGACGTCACGGAGGCGTGGGTGCTGCATCCGGAACTCGTGGCCACCTTTCGCGGGATCTACGAGAACGCGGGCGAGCACTGGGGTGCCTACGAGGCCTGCGAGGAACTCGTCGACCTGGAGGACAACTTCCAGCTCTGGCGGTTCCGTCACCTCAAGACCGTGCAGCGCATCATCGGCATGAAGACCGGTACCGGTGGGTCGAGCGGGGCCGCCTTCCTGCAGAAGGCGCTCGAGCTGACCTTCTTCCCCGAGTTGTTCGCCGTGCGCACCGAACTCGGCACATGAGGCACGGATGACCGGCGGCCGGCCAGGCGGATCGGTGCCGGGCAGGACGGTCGGCAGGACCGTGCTCCTGGGCTTCCTCGATGCGCATGTGCACCTCGCGCTGATCGACCCGGCCCCGCTCACCGCGGCCGGCATCGCCCGCGTGCTCGACCTCGGCGGGTGGACGCCGCCGAGGTCGACGCTTCCGGTCGAGTCCGACCCGGGTGCTCGACCTCGGCGGGTGGAGCTGGGCGCGGGAGAGCCCCAGCGAGCTGGGCGTCCCGCGAGCGCGGTCCTTCCCGAGACCGTGTTCGCGGGGCAGTTTCTCGCCGCGCCGGGCGGCTACCCGAGCGAACGGTCCTGGGCCCCGGCAGGCAGCGTGCGCTTCGTGGCCCAGGCGACGGATGCCGCGGCCGCCGTCGACGACCAGCTGGCGCTCGGGGCATCCGTGATCAAGGTCACGCTGAACGGCGACGCCGGGCCAGTGCTGCCGCGCGCGGTTCTCGCGGCCATAGTCGGGCACGCCCACGATCGCGGGGCCCCCGTTCTCGCCCACGCCGAGGGGGCCGGACAGGCGCTCCGCGCGTTCGAGGCCGGGGTGGACGCCCTGGCGCACACGCCGTTCAGCGAGCGGCTGGGCGACGAGGTGATTGCGGCCATGGCCAGGCGAATGGCATGGATCAGCACCCTCGACATCCACGGCTGGGGCGAGCCGACCGACGACTTCGATCGCGCGGTCGACAATCTGCGCCGCTTCCACCGGGCCGGCGGACAGGTGCTCTACGGCACCGACCTCGGCAACGGCCCGCTGCCGCTCGGGCTGAACCGGCGGGAGATCAACGCGCTGCTCGGCGCCGGCCTGAGCGGCGACGACGTGCTGCGGAGCCTGACCATGGGAAACCTCGGCGGCTTCCGGACCGTGCTGCGCGGCCCAACAGGCACCGAGCGCCTGGTCACGGTGCTGCGTGGCAAGCGCCCGGCCGACCCGGCCGCGTTCAGCGCCTGGCTCGGCACCGCCCGGGCGATCAGCCCGGCCGACCTCGGCGACCTCGGCGACCTCAGCACCCTCGACCCGCCGGATTCCTGAGCGCACCCCCGACCGCATCCACCGCCGCACGGCCGTCCGCGCTTTCCGTAGTCGCGCGGTCACTCGCGTGGGTGGGATACTTCCAGCGCGGCACGGTGTCGGCGAGTCCCCGGGAAGCGCGCATCGCTGCGAGAGATGGCTGCCCATCATCCGTTCGACCTCGAGGAATCCAGATGACCCCCCACACCGACACCAGCCCCGCCGGCAACGGCAGCCAGGATGCCCAGCTCGCCTTCGCCCGCCGGATGGACCGCATCGACGGGCTCGGACACTACCGGCGGCAGTTCGTCGGCATCGAACCCGACAGCGCGACCGGCGCGACCGGGCACACCCCGAGCCTCGTCGCCTACCTCGACGGCAACTCCCTCGGCCGGCCCACCCGGGCCAGCGTGGCCCGCATCACCGAGTTCCTCACCCACGACTGGGGCACCCGCCTGATCCGCGGCTGGGACGAGGCCTGGCTGGACCTTCCGCTGAAAATCGGCGACGACATCGGCCGCGCCGCCCTCGGTGCCGCGCCCGGCCAGGTCTTCGTCGGCGACTCGACCACCGTGCTGCTCTACAAGTTGGCGCGGGCGGCCGTCGACTACCTTCGCGTCGACGCGGAACCGACGCGCACCGAGATCGTGCTGGACACCGACAACTTCCCCACCGACCGCTACCTGCTCGAGGGCATCGCGGCCGAACGTGGCATGACGCTGCACTGGATCCACTCCGACCCCGCGAGCGGCGTCACAGTGGAGCAGGTGCGGCAGGCCGTGGGCCCGCAGACAGCGCTCGTGCTGCTCAGCCACGTGGCCTACCGCTCCGGTTTCCTTGCCGATATGCGCGAGATCACCGCGGTGGTGCACGCCGCGGGCAGCCTCGTGCTCTGGGACCTCAGCCACTCGGTCGGCTCCGTGGTGGTCGAACTCGACCTGTGCGACGTGGACCTGGCCGTCGGCTGCTCCTACAAATACCTGAACGGCGGCCCCGGCGCCCCCGCGTTCGCCTATGTGCGCAGCGACCTGCAAGACGTTCTCACCCAGCCGATTCAGGGCTGGATGGGAACGAAGGATGTCTTCACGATGGGCCCGGGGTATGTGCCGGCCGACGGCATCCGTCGTTTCATGAGCGGAACCCCGCCGATCGTGGGGATGCTGGCCATGCAGGATTCGCTCGCGATGATCGAGGAGGCCGGCATCGACCAGGTGCGCGCCAAGTCGGTGGCGCTGACCGAGTTCGCGCTTACCCTCGTGGATGCCTGGCTTGCCCCGATGGGCGTGACTGTGTCGTCGCCGCGAGAGCCCACGCACCGCGGCGGTCACGTGACCGTGAACCACCCCGCCATGCGGCAGGTGACGCAGATTCTGTGGGAGCACGACGTGATCCCCGATTTCCGCACGCCCGACGCACTGCGCATCGGCCTGTCCCCACTGAGCACAAGCTTCGTCGAGACCTTCGAGGGGGTCGCGGCGATCCGGGACGTGCTGCGCGGTGTGCTGCTCGGGCAGAGCGGGCTTGCCGGCGGAGCCAACAGTGGTCTCGGCACCGGCCTGGGCACCGGCCTGGCCGGTGCGCTCGGCGGCCCGGGGGTCGGCCTGTAGGATCGTGGAATCCACCCCCCGACGCCTCCGGAGTGAGCTATGCCAACAATCGTCGTAGAAGTTATGCCCAAGGCCGAGCTGCTCGACCCGCAGGGGAAGGCCGTCGCCGGCGCCCTGGGTCGCCTCGGCAAGACCCGTTTCACCAGCGTTCGCCTGGGCAAGCGGTTTGAACTCACCATCGACGGCCACGTCGACGACGCCGTGCTCGCCGAGGTGCAAGAACTCGCCGACACCGTGCTGTCCAACACGGTGATCGAGGATGTCATCGGCATCCACGTGCTGGAGGCACCCGCCGGAGAGACGCACTGATGCGCATCGGCGTCGTCACGTTCCCCGGTTCGCTCGACGATCGCGACGCCGCGCGCGCGATCCGCCTGGCCGGCGCCGAGCCCGTCGCCCTCTGGCACGGCGAGCACGACCTGCACGGCGTGGACGCGCTCGTACTGCCCGGCGGCTTCAGCTACGGCGACTACCTGCGCTGCGGCGCCATCGCGAGCCTCTCTCCGATCATGGCGGAGGTCATCAGCGCGGCCAACAGCGGCATGCCCGTGCTCGGTGTCTGCAACGGCTTCCAGATGCTGACCGAGGCGCACCTGCTCGAGGGCGGCTTGATCCGCAACGACCACGGCTCGTTCATCTGCCGCGACCAGAAATTGCGCGTCGAGAGCGCCCTCACCGACTGGACCGGTGGTTTCGCGGCCGGCCAGGAGATCACCATCCCGCTCAAAAACGGCGAGGGCGGCTTCATCGCCTCCGCCGACACGCTCGAGCGCCTCGAGGGTGAGGGCCGCGTGGTCGTGCGCTACGTCGGCATGAACCCGAACGGCTCGCTCAACGACATCGCCGGCATCAGCAACATGCGCGGCAACGTCGTCGGCCTGATGCCGCACCCCGAGCACGCGGTCGAGCCGGGCTTCGGCCCCGACACCGTCGACGCCATGCGCAGCGGCACCGACGGGATCACCTTCTTCACCTCCGTGATCGAACGGATGCTCGTCAGCGCGTAACAGCGTCCGCACCATGCGGTTGTCGGCGCGCCGGAGCGCCGGCGCGCTAGCCTGTCAGGGTGACGTCTAACAGCGGTGTGCGTGTGGGTGCCGCTGTCCGAGGGATGCCGCCTGGCTACTTCGCGTTGGTCATGGCCACGGGGATCATCTCGGTCGGGATGCACCTGATCGGCGTCCAGACGCTCAGCTTCATCCTCATGGTCGTGTGTGCCGCGGCCTACCTGATTCTCGTGGCGCTTACCGGGTGGCGGCTCATCGCCTATTCCGCGGCCTTCCTTGCGGACATGCACGATCCCCACCGCGGATTCCAGTTCTTCACTTTCGTCGCCGGCACCAACGTCCTGGCTGCCCGTCTCGCCATCGAGGGCTGGTTCGGCCTGGCGACAGTTCTCCTCGGGGTGTCCGGAATCACCTGGCTGTTGCTCGGCTACGCTCTCCCGTGGTTCGCGGTCCTGGGCCGCAGCGTGCGCCCCGTGCTCAATGCCGCGAACGGGACCTGGTTCATCTGGGTCGTCGCCAGCCAGTCGGTCGCCGTCGTGGCGGCCTCGTTGGAGCCCGTGCCGGGCGATGCCAGGGCACTGCTCGCAGTCCTCGCGATCTTGTCCTGGTCGGTGGGCATCTTCCTCTACGGTGCCGCGGGTGTTTTCGTATCCTTACGGCTGGTGCTCTATGACATCCGGCCTGAGCAGTTGGACCCGCCCTACTGGGTGTCTATGGGCGCGTGCGCGATCACGGTGCTGGCCGGTGCCCGCATCGTCGAAATGGCGGACGCCCCGATGGTGACCGCGACCCGGGGGCTCGTTGCGGGCGTCTCCGTCATGTTCTGGGCGTTCGCCACCTGGCTCATCCCCGTGCTCATCGCGGTGGGGTTCTGGCGTCACGTCACACACCGAGTGCCACTGCGCTACGAAGCGACGCTGTGGAGCATCGCATTTCCCGTCGGGATGTACGCGGTCGCCGGAATCTACCTGGGCCAGGCCGATGACCTTCCACTGGTCGGGCAGATCGGGACCGTCTCACTCTGGGTGGCTCTCGTGGTGTGGTTGGTCATGTTCACCGCGATGGTCCGCCAGCCGCTGCGGGCAGGTGGACTGTTTCGTGGATCCCCTGACCCGCGGCACCTGACCGTTGAGCCCGCAGTCACCGGCCAACCGAGAAAGTGAGAACCGACCCGTGCAGAAAATTTCGATCGAGGCGTTCGCCCGCGAACACCTGAAGGCAGCCGCAGCCGGCACCAGTGGTCGCGCAGCCGGAACGGTCTTCGGCGGCCACGAGAAGGTGATGCGTCAAACCGTCATCGCGCTGCTGGCCGGAATCTCCCTGAGCGAGCATGAGAATCCGGGTGAGGCGACGGTCTATGTCCTCAGCGGGCGCGTGCGGCTAAGAGCCGGCGACGACGTCTGGGAGGGGCGCGCCGGTGATTTCCTGATCGTTCCGGACGCACGGCACAGCCTTGAGGCGGTCGTAGATTCCACGGTCCTGATGACCGTTGCCAAGAAGGGCTAGAACGCCAGATCGAGGACCGCCGCGACAGGCGCGCAGCGGTCCCCCGTGCCGGTGATCAGGCGATGATCGTCCACGGGTTCTCGATCAGTCGGGTCAGCGTTTGCAGGAACTGTGCGGCCACAGCGCCGTCGATGATCCGGTGGTCCGCCGACAGGGTGTAGCGCATCCTGTGCCGGGCAACGATCTCGTCCCCGACCACGACAGCCTCGCGGGCGGTGCCGCCGACGGCCAGGATCGCCCCTTCGGGTGGGTTGATGATCGCGGTGAACTGCTCCACACCGAACATGCCGAGGTTGCTGATGGTGAACGTGCCGCCCGACATCTGACCGGCTGTGAGCTTCTTGGCGTTGGCCAGGGTGACGAGCTGCTTGGCTTCCGTACCGAGCTGGCTGACGGTCTTCTGGTCCGCGTCCTCGATCACGGGAACCACGAGGCCGTTGCCCGAGGCGACAGCCACACCGATGTTGACGCGGTGGTGCACCAGCATCTCGACGCTCGCGTCGTCGATGTAGGACGCGTTGACCTCGGGGTGCTCGCGGAGGGCGAGCGCGCTCGCCCGAATCAGCAGGTCGTTGATGCTCACCTTCGGCCGACCGGCCTGAACGAGTTGCGCGTTCAGCTCGGTGCGCAACTGCACGAGGTTCTCGGCGTCGGCCGCGGCGGTGACGAAGAAGTGCGGAATGGTGCGGGCGCTCTCACCCAGCCGCCGCGCGATGATGCGGCGCATGTTGCTCAGCGGGATCGCCTCGGACGCGCGCTTGTCGAGGGTGTCCGGTGAGGGTGCGGCGGCTGCCGCGCTCGGAGCGACCACGGTCGCGTTAGGGACGGCGGAGTCGGCACCGGGCGCGGTCGCCTGGGCGAGCAGTGCGTCGGTATCCGAGCGGATGATGCGGCCGCCGGGGCCCGTGCCGCGCACCTGGCTCAGGTCGAGATGGTTTTCCCGCGCGAGCTTGCGCACCAACGGTGACGCGAAGAGGCGCTCACCGCGCCCGGCGGCGTTCCCGTCCGCATTGCCATCGATCGGAGGAACTGCCGGTGCGGCCTCGGCCGCCGGCGTAGCCGCCGGTGCGTCGGCAGCGGCGGCCGGCGTCGCCCCCGGCATGACACTCGGCTTGCCGTCGTCCAGCAGTGCGATGGGCTCGCCGATGGAGACCAGCTTCCCCTCTGCCACGAGATGCTCCGAGAGTGTGCCGGCCTCGTAGGCTTCGTACTCCATCGTGGCCTTATCGGTCTCGATCTCGACGAGCAGGTCCCCGACCTCGACCCGGTCACCGGGCTGCTTGTGCCAGATCGCGATCGCGCCTTCCTCCATCGTGTCGGAGAGGCGGGGCATTGTGATTTCAATCATGATTTTTCACCCATCGGGTAGCGGCGGCGACCGACGGCGTCGAGGGTCTGACGGATGGCGCCGATGACGTCCTCCGCCGACGGCAACGCGGCCGTCTCCAAAGGTTTTGAGTACGGGAGCGGCACCTCTGCCATCGCGACGCGTCGAACGGGCGCGTCCAGGTAGTCGAAGGCGCCATCGGAAATCGTGGCCGCGATCTCAGCGCCGATTCCATAGGTCAGCCAGTCATCCTCGAGGATGACGGCGGCATGCGTCTTCTTGACGGACTCCACAACCGTTTCGCGGTCCAGTGGACGCAGACTGCGCAGGTCGATGACCTCGATGTCGAGGCCGTCCGATTCCGCGAGCTGCGCCGCGACCTGCGACGCGACGTGGGCCATCCGTGAATAGCCGATCAGAGTGATGTCGCTTCCCTTGCGGGTGACGGCAGCCTTGCCGATTTCGGCCGACACGTCGCCGTCAGGCACCTCGCCCTTGATGTTGTAGAGCGACAGGTTTTCCAGGAACAGCACGGGGTCATCGTCCCGGATCGCCGCGATCAGAAGCGCCTTGGCGTCGGCCGGCGTGCTGGGTGCGACGACCTTCATCCCGGGGACGAAGGCGTAGAAGAGCTCGATGTTCTGCGAGTGGGTCGCACCCAGCTGCTGTCCGCCGCCACCCGGCGTGCGGATGACGAGAGGCACTCGGGCCTGTCCACCGAACATGCCGTAGATCTTGGCGGCGTGGTTCACGATCTGGTCGAGCGCGAGCAGGGAGAAGTTGATGGTCATGATCTCGACCACGGGGCGGAGCCCGAGCATCGCGGCGCCGATGGCGGCACCGGTGAAACCCTCTTCGGCGATCGAGGTGTCCCGCACGCGCTTCTCGCCGAACTCGTCGAGCATGCCCGCGGTGATCTTGTACGCGCCTTCGAAGAGACCGATCTCCTCACCCATCAGGAACACATTCTCGTCACGCAGCATCTCGGAACGCAGCGTGTCGTGCAGTGCCTGGCGATAGGTCATGATGCTCATTGGTTGACTCCGTAGTCGGGGATCGGTGCCGGCTCGAACAGAGGCTGCCCGGGCAACCGATGAGAGTCATTGGCCACGGCTGTGGCGTAGGTGTAGTCGAACAGGGTCGACACATCCGGGAACGGGCTGTTCTCGGCGAACGCCGCCGCCTCGGTTGCCTGAAGGGTTACTTCCTCGTCGATCTTCGCCAGTTCCTGCTCGTCAAGCAGACCGTCCGCGACCAGCTTGGCGGCGAAGGTGTGCACCGGGTCTCGTTCCTTGACCAGGGACATCTCCTCGTCGGAGCGGTACTTGGCCGGGTCGACGACGGAGTGCCCACGCAGTCGTTCCGTCACGACCTCGAGAAGGAAGGGCTTACCGCTGCGAGCCTGAGCAACGGCACGCTGGGCGGCCTCGAACACGGCGACGGGATCGAGCCCATCGACGCGTTCCGACGCCATCCGGTACGCGGATGCGCGCTTGTAGAGGTCCGGCTCAGCCGAAGCCTTGTCGACCGTCGTGGCCATTCCCAGCCTGTTGTTGATGATGACGTAGACGATCGGTAGGTTCCAGAGAGACGCGATGTTCAAAGACTCGTGGAATGCTCCGATGTTCGTGGTGCCATCGCCCATCGTGCACAGCACGATCTCGTCGCCGGCGCGGTAGTCGATGGCCAGGGCGGCCCCCGTCGCCAGCGGGATCTGGCCGCCGACGATGCCGTAGCCGCCCAGCATCCGCTTCTCGAAGTCGAACATGTGCATCGAGCCGCCCCACCCCTTGGACACCCCGTCGGATCGGCCGTACAGTTCGGCCATCACCCGGTTGGGGTGGATGCCGCGGGTGATCGCGTAGCCATGCTCGCGGTAGTTGGTGAAGAGGTAGTCGCTCGGGCGCAGCGCGGACATGAGCCCGACGACCGCAGCCTCCTCGCCGAGATTCAGGTGGCAGTAGCCGCCGATCAGCGCTTGCGTGTAGGCCCGTGCGGCTCGCTCTTCGAACCGGCGGATGAGCATCATCTGGCGGTAGAACCCGGTCAAGAGTTCCCGGTCGGCCGGGGAGACATCGGGTTTTGCGCCCGGGGTCGGCCGATCCGGGGAGGTGGTTGGTCGGGACTGAGTCGCCACGGATGTACGCGCTCGAGTGGTCATGAAAGAACTCCCTGCTCGGCCTTCGTAAGGTCGGAGATCGAAGAGTCGCATCGAATTTTAATGATACGAATTAGTTTCATTCTACATCCGAGAGTACGTTTGCGTTTAACGTTTTTTTGAAGATCCGAAGGGCCGGACATGGACTCAGCGACCCCAGCGAGCCCGGTTCGCAAGCGCGGCCGACCCACGGAGGCGGGGCGCGTCGAGCGTCGAGGCCAGATCCTCGACGCCGCGTTGCCGGTCTTCCTTGAATATGGCTTCGGCAAGGCGACGGTGGACCGGATTGCCGCCGCGGCCCGCGTCACCAAGCGCACGATCTACACCTACTTCGGTGACAAGGATGGCGTCTTCACCGAGATGCAGCGACGCCTGGCCGCGAACGTCAGTGGCGAGCCTCTCCGCACGGAGACGCTGGAATCACTCGCCGCGCGTATCGTGTACGGGTTGCACTCGGCCCAGATGATCGGACTACACCGCCTCGTGATCGCCGAGTCGCTGCGTTTTCCCGAACTCGCCCGACGGCTGCACGACAACGGCGACATGCGCCACATCGCGCGCCTCGCAGACCACATTCGGGCCGAGCACGGCCAGGCGGCCGCTGCCCATGCCGAGCAGCTCTACGCACTGCTGCTGGGCGAAGACTACCGGCGGCGGCTGCTCGGGCTGCTCGAACCGGTGACCGCCGCCGAGGCCGCGGTCCACGCTCGGTCCGCGCTGGCCGTCATCCAGTTGACGACGGCGAGCCCCCTGTCCGGCGCCGCATCGGCAGCGGGTGCGCCGAGTCCGTGATGACGACCCGGTCGTCGATCCTGCCCTGGCGCATCTCATCGAGGACGTCGGTCAGCTCCTCGAGGCGGCCAGTGGCGACAGCCGGGTGGAACACTCCACGGTTGTGGAAATCAGGGCTTCGACAAGGTCACGGCGGGTGCCCCCGATCGAACCGCGAATGGTGAGGCCCTTGAGCACGATGTCGAAGATCGGCGCCGACAGCCCACCGCCGTCAGGCAGCGATGGGCCTCAGCTGCAGCCGCTCGTGCTGCCACAGCTTTCGCAGACGTAGCACGAACCGGCCGGACGCATGGCGGTGCCGCACGACATGCACAGCGGCGAATCCAAGCTGAGACCCTGCTGAGCCTCGAGTAGTTCCGCCGAGGAATGCACCGCTCGAGTCGCCCCTGCAGGCGGCTGGGCCGGAGGCAGCACCTGGCTCGGTGGCGCCGTTTCCGTTGCTTCAGAGCCACCCGCATTGAGCTGGGAAACGCGCTCGGCGGTCGTGAAGATCCCCATCGACGAGCGCGTGGCGAACGGCAGGTGGTCCAGGGCCAGGCGGCGGAAAATGTAGTCCATCATCGACTGCGCCATCCGGATGTCCGGGTCATCGGTCATCCCCGCCGGTTCGAAGCGCAGATTGGTGAACTTCTCGACGTAGGTCGGCAGCGGCACCCCGTACTGTAGGCCGATCGAGACCGCGATGGAGAATGCGTCCATGACCCCGGACAGAGTAGAACCCTGTTTGCCCAGCCGGAGGAAGATCTCGCCGAGTTCGTCGTTGGGGTACAACCCCGCCGTGAGATGCCCCTCGGCGCCGGCGACGGCGAAGGACGTGGTGATCGACGTGCGGGACTTCGGGAGTCGCCGCCGGATCGGCGACGCGGGCTGCACGACCGGCACGGACGCCGGGGCGGCCTTGCCGTCCGATAGGGGCTGACCGACCTTGCAGTTGTCGCGGTAAATGGCCACCGCCTTGAGCCCGAGCTTCCAGCCCTGGAAGTAGACCTCCTCCACTTCGTCGACCGTTGCGCTCTGCGGGAGGTTGACGGTTTTGGAGATGGCTCCGGAGAGGAACGGCTGAACCGCGGCCATCATGCGCACGTGGCCCATCGGCGCGATGGCCCTCTTCCCCATGGCGCAGTCGAAGATCGCGTAGTGTTCCGGTTCGAGCCCGGGGGCACCGATGACCTGTCCGTGCAGGGCGATGTGTTCGACGATCGCCTCGGCGGCCTCCCGCGGGTACCCCAGGCCGCGCAGCGCTCGGGGCACGGTCTGGTTGACGATCTGCATGGAGCCGCCACCCACCAGCTTCTTGAACTTCACCAGTGAGAAATCCGGTTCGATTCCCGTGGTGTCACAGTCCATCATGAAGCCGATCGTGCCGGTCGGAGCGAGAACACTGGCTTGCGCGTTTCGCCAGCCGGACACCTCCCCCAACATCAGGGCCTGCTGCCAGGCCGCCGACGCGCGATCATGGATCTCGCCGCTCATGCCACCCGAGGTCTGCAGGGCGATGTCGGCTGCCTCGTGCTTGCGCATGACTCTCGTGTGGGCCTCCGCATTGCGCGCGAAGCCCTCGTACGGGCCAACCACCCCGGCCAGTTCGGCCGAACGCCGGTAGGCGGTTCCGGTCATCAGGGAGGTGATCCCGGCGGCCACGGCCCTGCCCGACTCGGAATCGTAGGCGTGACCGGCGGCCATCAGGAGAGCACCGAGGTTGGCGTAGCCGATGCCCAGCTGGCGGAACGCGCGGGTCGTCTCACCGACGGCCGGCGTCGGGAAGTCGGCGAAGCAGATCGAGATGTCCATCGCCGTGGTGATCAGCTCGACCGCCCGAACGAAGGCATCCGTGTCGAACACGTCCTCCCCCGGGACGGCGTCGGCGCGCAGAAACTTGAGCAGATTGAGCGAGGCCAGGTTGCAGGACGAGTTGTCGAGCGACATGTACTCCGAGCAGGGATTCGACGCCGTGATCCGACCCGATTCGGGATTGGTATGCCAGTCGTTGATGGTGTCGTCGTACTGGATTCCCGGGTCGGCGCAGTCCCACGCCGCTTGGGCGAGTTGACGGAACAGGCCCGGTCCGTGCACTGACTCGATCTCGCTTCCGTCCTGCCGGGAGGTGAGGGAGAAGCTGGTGCCGTTTTCCACGGCTCGCATGAACTCGTCACTGACCCGAACGGTGTTGTTGGCGTTCTGGTACTGCACGCTCGCCATGTCCGCACCGCCGAGGTCCATGTCGTAGCCGGCATCCCGCAGAGCACGGATTTTGCCTTCCTCCCTCGACTTGGCCTCGATGAATTCCACGATGTCCGGGTGGTCCACGTCGAGCACCACCATTTTGGCAGCACGCCGGGTCGCCCCGCCGGACTTGATCGTGCCCGCGCTGGCATCGGCGCCGCGCATGAACGAGACGGGCCCACTGGCCGTTCCGCCGGAGGAGAGCAGTTCCTTGGAGGAACGCAGTTGGGACAGGTTCACCCCCGCCCCAGAACCGCCCTTGAAGATCATCCCCTCATCGCGGTACCAGCCGAGAATGGACTCCATTGTGTCCTCGACCGAGAGGATGAAGCAGGCGCTGACCTGCTGCGGCGATGGCGTCCCGACGTTGAACCACACCGGGGAGTTGAACGAGAAGACCTGATGCAGGAGCAGCCAGGTCAGTTCCGCACCGAAGACCTCCGCGTCGCCGTCCCCGGCGAAGTAACCGTTCGCCGACCCGGCAACCACATACCGCGTGACCACCCGGTCGATCAGCTGCTTGAGGCTGGACTCCCGCTCGGGCGACCCGATGGCCCCGCGAAAGTACTTGGTGCTCACAATGGTGGAGGCGTTCGCCGACCAGGTGTCCGGGAACTCGACACCCTTCTGCTCGAAGACGGTTTCGCCATTCTTCCAGTTCGTCTGCACGACATCGCGAAGCTCCCAGACCACCTCGTCGTACGGGTGGACCCCGGGCGTGCTGAAGTGGCGCTCGATGGCCAGTCCGGCACTATGCGCACCCTGATCGCTTCCGTCAGACCCGGCTTCGGCGTTCTGATTCCTGCTACTCACGTTCGCTCCCCACTCACGACACCCGAATGCCGAATTACTACCAGTGGGTGTCGACTCCTCAGTGAACCACTACATGTAGTGATTGTGTTTTTCTGCTTCGGCTCGGGCGTGTCCTCGACGGGCAGTGCTGCAGAAAAAAGCCCGCCTGGCGGTGCGGAGCAGGGCTGCACGCACAGGCCGGCCGATCAGTGCCGCGCCGTCGGCCAGGACGACGGCGCGCATCAGATCCCCACCAAAAAACGTTGCGCTGCTGAAGGGGAAAATCTGAGCCCCGCGGCGCAACCACGTCGATAGAGGGGTGGTGTTCCGTGCGGTGTGCAGCATCCCGACGGTGGCCGGGCACCCGCGCACCGACGGCAGACAGCCGCACCGGCACGCGAATGCATGAAACGATGGATTTGTCCGGTACCGGCCCAGCTTCGTCAACCTAGTCCGGCGATCAACGGGAGGCCACGAAATGGCAAGAATCTACACCAGAACCGGCGACGCCGGCAGCACCGGGATGCTTCATGGCGGCAGGGTCTCCAAGGGTGATGAACTCATGGACGCGGTCGGCGACATCGACGAAGCGGTGTCTGCCCTCGGTCTGGCGCGAGCGGGATGCGCCGAGCTCGAGCATGCCGCGATCCTGTTCCGCGTGCAGCGCGATTTGTTCGTCGTCGCAGCTGATCTGGTCGGGAACCCAGCTCACCGCGACCGCCTCGTCCCGCGCATATCGCTGGTCGTTCCGGACATGGTCACGGAGCTGGAGGGAATCATCGACGGGCTGGTGACCGCCCGGCCGCTGCGGCCGGTTTTCCTCATCCCCGGGTCGACGCCCACCGAGGCCGCCATCGATCTGGCCAGAACGGTGGTGCGGCGGGCCGAGCGGCACACGGTGCGGGCCGGTGTGGTCGGGCATCCGGTCAGCGACGACGCGCGGCACTACCTCAACCGGCTCTCCGACCTGCTCTACGTGCTTGCCCGGCACTCGGCGGGCCCCGAAACAGAGCCTGCCAGCCACGACTGAGGACGACTCAAAATTGAATTCTCTCCCTCGCCGGTTCCTCCTCCGTTTAGCCTCAATACCGTTCAGTTAAGCGTTTGAGTGGTGATTTTGGCTCGTGGAGGGGTAGTACACGGTCGCGAGTTCTATCGCGGAGGCCTCGGCCGGATCAAGGATCGTGGTCAGCAGCCGGTCGGCGTCAGGGTTGTCGCGTCCGTCGTCGATCGTGTAGTCCACGACCCGCACGGTCAATGGTGGTGTCGATTGCCGCCCCGGGCCCGAGGTCGGGATGATCGTCGCCAGCCAGGACCCGTCAGCGAGGGTCTCCTGATGCCGAGGGCGGAGGTTCGTCTTGACCCACCAGAGCAGGTCAACGCCCGTCGCTGCCGCTTGAGCCCACAACCGGAAGCCGGAGAAGCCGCGGTCGGCGAGGACCAACATGCCCGGTTCGAAGCGTCCTGCGAGCTCTCGGGAGAGTTCAATTTCCGACGTCGCGCACGGGCCAATCACCGCGTCCAGAATGGCATGCGTTCCGCACTCAGCCAGGGCCACCAGGCGTGCTTGCGGGAAAGCAGATTGTTCGCCCCGGCTGCCCGGCCCCCGGGGGCGAGCAGGCGGTACTCGATCTAGCCGCAGTGCTGCTCGTCGCTCCGCTGCCGCGCACCCGTGCGCTCTGGGCAGCCACACTTGTCACCGGAGTAGCGCGGCACCAAGCCGCGTTGATCGTCGTCTTTCACCACGTGCTCGCCGACGGAGTGGCCGGCCTGGTCGTGCTGGGCGGGCTCGTAGACCAGTCGGACGCTACCGGGACGCCCAGGGCCGTGGGCCCGAAGACGCATGAATCCGATTTCCCGCGGCCGCAAGCATCCATTCGCCAGCTCGCCATCGACGCCTGGACCCGCCGGCTAGGTTCACTGCGAGCTCTCCCCGCTCTGCTGCGCCGCCTCCAGGACGCGGCCCGGGAATTGCGGTCGGTGCGGTGGACGCGCCTGAGGCCAACGTCGCTTAACCGGCCGACCGGCCCGCGACGAAGCCTCGCTACGGTCACGGTGGCGCTGGACGGGATCCGCAACGCCGGTCACGCCCAGAAAGCCACGGTCAACGACGTCGTGCTCACCGCGATCGGTGGCGCACTGCCGAACTCTCCTGCCACTGGCCAAGGCCCTGCACGAAGGTTCTACTGAGGCAATTTGGGAAAGTCGCGTCGGGGCCGCTGCCGGGTAACGTTCCGACGAGACCGCCCAGGATGCGCCGGTCGATCGCGACGAGTCGCCCGAGTCCCCGCAATAAATTCCTTGGCCGACATTCAGCCCTAGAAGTCGGGCACGTCGGGCAGAAACTACTGCGGGCGCGGGCTGTGCCATCCACCAATAGCGTTGTTCCCGACGATCTGCACGACGCCAATGGTCGGCCGGGCGAGTCCGGTCAGTATCTACTGGAATTCAATCCTCGCAGAACCCTCAGCGGATATGGAGCGAGGGAGAGCTCCATCGACCGAGTCTCTGTTGCGCGCGGTTAGCCTCCGCGCAACAATGCCCCTCGAACGGCTTATCCGATTACTCCTACGCCTGGTCTCGGAAATCGCGGATACCGTGCTCGCTCCGGCTCTTCAGCGCCAGCGTGAGCAGATGAATCAGATCGCGAAACCCCCGCTACCGGCGTCGAGT
This sequence comes from Cryobacterium sp. TMT1-62, assembly GCF_004403145.1. Taxonomy (NCBI): domain Bacteria; kingdom Bacillati; phylum Actinomycetota; class Actinomycetes; order Micrococcales; family Microbacteriaceae; genus Cryobacterium; species Cryobacterium sp. TMT1-62. The sequence continues at coordinate 30,625 of NZ_SOGZ01000005.1, forward strand.
ACTTGAACACTCGGTCCGTCCAGCCTTCTGGGCTCATCCGGCAACGAACGCGCCAGCCATCAGGTCAATTTCGCTTTCCGGGATATTGAGTCGGCGGGCTTCCACGACCCACCCGGAAACAGCGGCCTTGACTTCTAATAGCAATGCGACGGCGTCTTTCACACGGAAGTACCGAGCCACGTCTAGGAGGGCGGCGGTGTCCGCGAAAAAGGTGTCGTAGTCGATGGACGTGGACAACTCTTTGGGTCCCGCTGCCGGGTTGGGGTTGAGGTCGAACGCGGGAGACAAGTCCCAGCTGCGTGTGGTGTCCGACCGGAGGAACCCGTGGTTTCTGAGATGGTCGTCGGTGTTAGAGATCAGGATTGAGAACGCGATCCGGCGCCACAGCTCGCGAAGGTCACGCGTCGCAGATGAGGATGACTGCTCAATGACCTCGGCGATTTCCAAGTAGCTGCGGTGCTCGCCGTCAACTGCTTCGAGCATCGTCATAGCGCTCACATATCCGATGCGACTATCCCCGACTCTGTCGAACCTGTTGAGCAGCAGCACGTTCCGGCCTGCGACACTCATCAATTCAGTGCGCGGCGTTCGAATGCCTGCCCGGCTGGCCAGCGTCAGAGCAAGCTGCTCCCACGCCATGACGTCCCATTCGTCGGAGGCAACACGGGGGAACTTCGCAATGAGCAATGCACCCCGGCCGTTGACAACGGAAGCTTTGGGCCGGGCACCACCGATAGAGCTTCCCGCACGCAGGAGTAGCCGCAACGATTCGTCATCGGGATGGTCGCTCTCAACAGATTCAACAGCGTGGAGAAGTCTCGGCAGGCCGACCAGGTGCGGCACGCTTGCAGCCGCCGGCCCCAGCCAATCAGTGGTCCCCGGACGACGGAACCGGAAGGCGCCCTGACGAAGGTCGTCGCGAACACCGAGCGTGTAATCAAGTTCGCCGAAACTGCGTGCAGCTCCACCGCCTTGTGCGGCACGGTGGTGTTCGGATCTTTCGATGAGTTTGCGTCCCCAGCGGTCGGGAGCGCAGTCCGTGAACGCCCCGAAAAGGCGACGCCCGTCCGCAGTGTTGAAAGACCCGGATGAGAGGGGTAGTCCCGGATCGAGCGAGTACGCGTCTGGTCTGGCCAGATAATCGATGTCGTAGGTGAAAGTGGCGCTCTCGGAGTTGCGTCGACGATGCGCGTAGACCGTGCCCGCGCGGACGTCGACACCGTCTATTTGCACCCAGACTTCCGCGTCAGACATCGGCCTGTTTCTTCGGCCGGCTCTGACGCACACGCTGCGGGAGAACTTCCTCGGAGCGAAGCCGGCCGATGTCGCTGCGATAAGGGTCGGCGCTCTCAACGACCGTGTCCATGATTCCAAGTGCCCGGAAGACACGCAGCGCGGTCTCGAGGCTGACGCCTCCCTGCCCTGATTCCAGCTTGTGGAGGGTTGCCCGGCTCATGCCCGCGCGGTCCGCGACCTGCGCAGCAGTCAACCCGAGAAGTTTCCGCCACGTCTGAATGTCTGTGCCAAGTTCACGGAGAGCACGCCGGACGGGGATGGGGGTTAATCGCTTCTCAACCATTGACTCTCCTCCCTAACGTCTATTATTTTATACACTAACGTTTATAAAGCATTTGATACTTCGCCTTAAATTGGTTTCCCGTCTGCGGCGGATCGCAGCGCACCGGACGAGTGTGCCGCGTGTCGGGCGTGTGGCGGGCAGACTCCGGTGCCTTTACGGGCGGAGAGGTTCACGCGTGCCCACATTTGGCAGGAATGTCGGGTGCGGCCCAAGCTCACACGACTCACAAATCGCACCAGACTCACAAGACTCACGAGGGACTGCCTCGAGTTCAGTTGACTCCAGGGGTGAGTGGTTTCAGGCGGCCGCGCGAGCCGGGCGAATGGCCCCTTCGATCTCCGCGCAGGCGCCTGATGTCTGGCATCGGCGAAGAGTTTCTTCATCCCGCCGTGGCGGAGCAGAGCCATGTCATCGATCGAGTCCGCGCCGGCGAGCATCCCCGCGACCAACGCGGTGACTTTCAACCCTGCGTTCGCCCCGAGGTACCCCGGCAACGTCAATCACCGGCTGGCAAGCTCGCCCAGGCCCGTGGAGGCGGCCAACATCATCGCAGGGACGAGTCCGGCGGCCGACACGAGATTGGTGTCATCGAGGGACGCTGACAAGGCCGTGGGCCTATGGAAAAATTGCATCTACGAGATGCCTTTCGTGTCAGTCGAAATGAACCCTGAGTGAGTTCTATTTTTCCTGATCTGGAAGGCATTCTCTGTTTAACGCGCCGTCAACTCCCCAGCCTCACCGGTGGATTGAGGCTTAGGACACCGTGACCAACACCGGGGGGACCGGCAGGCGAGGTGACGGCGTGCGTCGAGCACCCCAGGTTCGCCGCCATCCGGCACGGTCGGGACCGGATGCCGCCGACAGGCCCCCCGGTGGAACAGTGCGTGCTCGGGTGGTCGGCCGTGCACTGACGTCGGTGAACTCCGGGACCGCAATTTCGTGGTCGATGACCGCACCGTCGGCGATGAAAGCCCCACGGCCGATGTCCGTGTTGCTGGCCAGGCGCGCCTCGTTTCCGACAATCGCATCGGCCCCGACATGCACGTTCGCGCCGACGAAGACCCGCGCGCCGATGATCGCCCCGTGGTCGATCCAGCTCCCCTGCCCGATCCACGATTCAGGCCCGACCTGGGCGTCACTTTCCACATACGTTGCGCTCGACACGTAGGCGCTCGGGTTCACCTGGGCACCGGGCGACACCAGTCCACGCCCGTTCTCGTGACGCCGGTACTTCGTCACCTGGCCCTTCTCGAGTTCCACTTCCACACTCATTCTTGCCACTAGCAGTCTCCTCGATCTCATCGTGTGATTTATTAAAAGGATAACTCTGCTTTTAATAACCTGTCCAGGAAAGTTGCCCGGCGATCACGGCGCGGGCGCCGCAGCGGCCCGCCCGAATCATCCGTCGATGTCGCCCGGGCTAGACGGCGCTGGACGGCTCCCACAGGTTGATGCCCATGTCGACGGCGTGCTCGTCGATCGCCGTGATCTCGGCGTCGGTGAACGCGAGGTTGTCGATCGCGGCGATGTTCGTCTCCAACTGCTTCACCGAGGAGGCGCCGACGAGCGCCGTGGTGACGGTTTCGCGTCGCAGCACCCACGACAGGGCGAGCTGGGCGAGCGACTGACCGCGGGCATCCGCGATCTCGGTCAGGGCACGGATGCGCCCCACCGTCTGGTCGTTCACCATGTCGCGGCTCATCGAGCCGGCCTGCGAGGCTCGGGACCCCTCGGGCACCCCGTTCAGGTAGCGGTCGGTGAGCAGCCCCTGCGCCAGCGGGGAGAAGGCGATGCAGCCGACGCCGAGGTCGTCCAGGGTGTCGAGCAGTCCGTCTTCGACCCAGCGGTTGAACATCGAGTACGAGGGCTGGTGGATCAGCAGCGGCGTGCCCATCTCGGCCAGGATCGCGGCGGCCTGCCGGGTGCGCTCGGGCGAGTACGAGGAGATGCCGGCGTACAGCGCCCGACCGCTCGTGACGGCCGTGTGCAGCGCACCCATCGTCTCCTCGAGCGGGGTGTCCGGGTCGGCCCGATGGGAGTAGAAGATGTCGACGTAGTCCAGGCCCATGCGGCCGAGGGACTGGTCGAGGCTCGAGAGCAGATACTTGCGGGAACCCCACGAGCCGTACGGGCCCGACCACATGCCGTAGCCGGCCTTGGTCGAGATGACCAGCTCGTCGCGGTGCGGGGCGAAATCCTGCGCGAGGTGCACGCCGAAGTTGCTCTCGGAGCTGCCCTTGGGCGGACCGTAGTTGTTGGCCAGGTCGAAGTGGGTGACGCCTAGGTCGAAGGCGCGGCGCAGGATGGCGCGCTGCGTCTCCATCGGTGCGGTGCCGCCGAAATTCTGCCAGAGGCCCAGCGAGATCGCGGGTAGTTTGAGGCCGCTGCGCCCGGTGCGGCGGTAGGGCATGGAGTCGTAGCGGGTGTCCGCGGGAAGGTACGTCATCCCTTCAGACTCGCACAGTCGGCTGGGTAGCCCTCTGCCCCACTGATCCGCCGTGTCATCCGTTCGGCCGATGCGCGGCTCCCCCGCAACCCTGCGAAGATCGAAGCTCCCCCTTCTTTCGTCCCGTTCCCCACCCCCTGGAGTGTTCCCCCGTGTCTCCCCGCCTCTTCTACCGCACCATCGCCATCGCTGAGGCGGTGACCTGGACCCTCCTGATCGGCGGCATGCTGCTGAAATACGTGGCGGATGCCGGCGGCACCCCGGTGCGGATCGCCGGCTCCCTGCACGGGTTCGTCTTCATCAGTTACGCCCTGACCGCCGTGCTGGTGGGCCTGAACCAGCGCTGGCCGGTCCGGCTGATGGTGCTCGCCGTCGCCACGGCGATCGTGCCCTACGCAACGGTGCCGTTCGACATCCGTCTCGACCGCAGCGGCCGGCTCGACGGCGACTGGCGCCGCGTCGCCACCGACGACCCGCGCGACCACACCTGGGTGGGCACGCTGCTGCGCTGGATGCTGAACCGTCCGGTGATCCTGATCAGCAGTTTCGCCGTGGCCGCGGTGGCGATCATGACGGTGATGCTGTCGCTGGGTCCCCCCGGCGGGCGCAGCTAGCGGGCGGCCAGGCCGCTGCCAGGCTATAGCCGGGCGGCCTCGGAACCGGCGCTGGAGCGGCGCGGCGGGTAGACTCGCCAGGTCAAGCATCCGTTATCTCTGGGAGAACGCCACTCGTGACCGCTGTTACCACCACACCCTCCCGCGGCATTGCCGACACCGTTGCAAACGCGATTGCGACGCCCGAGAAAGAGCAGCCGTTCGACGCGCTGGGGCTGACCCCGGGCGAGTACGCCGAGATCCGACAGATCCTCGGCCGCCGCCCCACGAGCGGCGAGCTCGCGATGTACTCGGTGATGTGGAGCGAGCACTGCTCCTACAAGAGTTCGAAGAAATACCTGCGCTCGTTCGGCGAGAAGGTCTCCCCCGCCATGAAGAAGAACCTCATGGTCGGCATGGGCGAGAATGCCGGTGTGCTGGATGTCGGCGAGGGCTGGGCGGTCACGTTCAAGATCGAGTCGCACAACCACCCCTCCTACATCGAGCCGTTCCAGGGTGCCGCGACCGGCGTCGGCGGCATCGTGCGCGACATCATCTCGATGGGCGCCCGCCCCGTCGCCGTGATGGACGCCCTCCGTTTCGGACGTCTCGACGACCCCGACACCGCCCGCGTCGTGCACGGCGTCGTGTCCGGCATCTCCTTCTACGGCAACTGCCTCGGCCTGCCCAACATCGGCGGCGAGACCTGGTTCGACAAGGTCTACCAGGGCAACCCGCTCGTCAACGCACTCTCCGTGGGAGTGTTGCGCCACGAGGACCTGCACCTCGCCAACGCCACCGGCACCGGCAACCAGGTGGTGCTCTTCGGAGCCCGCACCGGCGGCGACGGCATCGGCGGGGCATCCATTCTCGCCTCGGACACCTTCTCCGAAGGCGGCCCCACCAAACGCCCCGCCGTGCAGGTCGGCGACCCGTTCGCCGAGAAGGTGCTGATCGAGTGCTGCCTCGAGCTCTACCGCGAGAAGCTCGTCGAGGGCATCCAGGACCTGGGCGCCGCAGGCATCTCCTGCGCCACCAGCGAGCTCGCCTCCAACGGCGACGGCGGCATGTTCATCGAGCTCGACAAGGTGCTGCTGCGCGACCCCACCCTGACGGCCGAAGAGATCCTGATGAGCGAGAGCCAGGAACGCATGATGGCCGTCGTCACCCCGGAGAAGCTCGCCGGTTTCCTCGCCATCACCGCCAAATGGGATGTCGAGACCAGCGTGCTCGGCGAGGTCACCGACTCCGGCCGGCTCATCATCGACTGGCACGGCGAGGAGATCGTCAACGTGGACCCGCGCACCGTCGCGGTCGACGGGCCGGTCTACGACCGCCCGGTCGCCTACCCCACCTGGCTCGACGCGCTGCAGGCCGACAGCGCCTCCGCGCTGCCCCGCCCGACCTCACCCGAGGTGCTGCGCGAGCAGTTCCTGGCCTTGCTCGGCTCGCCGAACCTGGCCGACCCGAGCTGGATCACCGACCAGTACGACCGCTACGTGATGGGCAACACGGCCCTCTCGTTCCCCGACGACGCGGGCATGATCCGGATCGACGAGGAGTCGGGCCTCGGCTTCGTCATCGCCACCGATGCGAACGGCCGTTATTGCCAGCTTGACCCGTACCGCGGCGCGCAGCTCGCTCTGGCCGAGGCCTACCGCAACGTGGCCGTGACCGGCGCGGTGCCGGTCGGCATCAGCGACTGCCTCAACTTCGGTTCGCCGGAGAACCCCGAGGTGATGTGGCAGTTCGCCCAGACCGTCGACGGTCTAGCCGACGGATGCCTGGCGCTCGAGATCCCGGTCACCGGTGGCAACGTGTCGTTCTACAACCAGACCGGCGACCAGCCGATCCACCCGACCCCTGTGGTCGCCGTGCTCGGCGTGATCGACGACGTCGCCCGCCGCGTGCCCAGCGGCTGGCAGGACGACGGCCACAACATCTACCTGCTCGGCGTGACCCGCGAGGAACTGGACGGCTCGGCCTGGGCCGAAGTCATCCACGACCACCTGGGCGGGCTGCCGCCCGTCGTCGACCTGGCCGGCGAAGCCGCCCTGGCGGGGCTGCTGCACGCGGCGTCGATCGAGGCGCTCATCGACAGCGCCCACGATCTCAGCTCGGGCGGGCTGGCGCAGACGCTGGCCGAAGCGGTGCTTCGGTTCGGGGTCGGAGCCCGCGTGTGGCTCGGCGACATCTGCGAGCGCGACGGGATCGACGCATCCGTCGCCCTGTTCTCGGAGTCGGCCGGGCGCGTGATCGTATCGGTTCCTCGGGAAGACGACGTGAAGTTCCTCGGCCTCTGCGAGGGGCGAGGCTACCCGGTGCTGCGCATCGGCGTGACGGACTCGACCTCGGCGAGCCTGGAGATCCAGGACCACTTCACGGTGTCGCTCGCCGACTTGCAGACGCGTCACCGCAGCACCCTCCCCTCCCGTTTCGCGCAGTAGGGGTTCCTCCTCCGCCCGTTCTCCCGCTCCCCTCCGACCGACCGACCCCGTTTCGCCCCTGCGTGCGACCAATCGGCCGCCATCGCCGGGATCAAAGTGGCACTTTCCGCGCACGCGCGAGCGCCTGCGGTCGGCGCCTGTGGATAGAGCACCGTGCGAATCGCAGTGGGTGGCATCATCGTGCGATGAGACCGCCTTCTGAGCTGCCGGCCGAGCTCGGTGATGGGCCGTTTTCCGTCGCCGACGCTCGACAGCGAGGAGTCAATTCCGGGCGACTGCGGCGCAGCGACCTCGCGCGGCCCTTCCACGGCGTGCGGGCGCCTGTGGGGCGCGGCCCGTCACCGGCCCCCATCAGCGACGCGGACAGGTGGGCACGGATCCGTGCAGCAGCGCGCACCCGGGCCTATGACTACGCGGTGCGGATGCCGTCAGATCAGTTCTTCAGCCACGCGACGGCCGCGCTTCTCCACGGGCTGCCTCTCCCCGCGCGACTCCTCGAGCGGTCAATCGTGGATGTAGGCACAGGCATTCGGACCCGGCGCCGCCGGGGCAAGGGCGTGCGCGGACATCTGATTCCGCTGGACCGGGTGCGCGTCGTTTCGGTGGGACACCTCGCCGTCGCTTCAGCGGTCGACGCGTGGGTCCAGCTGTCGACGGTCCTCACCCTCGATGAGTTGATCATCATTGGCGACTCCCTCGTGCGCCGCCAGCGGCCTGCGGCCACGATGGCGGAACTTCACCTGGCCGTTGCGCGGCACGCGGGCTTGCCCGGTGCCTGTCGTCTCCGCGAGGCCCTCGCCCTGGTCCGTCCGCGCACCGATTCTGCAAAGGAAACAGTGCTGCGACTTCTCATCGTGCGGGCAGGCCTGCCGGAGCCGGAAGTGAACCTGACCCTCGTCAATCGATACGGCGCCTTCATGGCCTTGGGTGATCTCGCCTACCTGCGCTACAAGGTCCTGATCGAGTATGACGGCGGCCAGCACCGCGAAGACGAACGACAGTTTCACCGCGACATCGACCGGCTGGACGAGCCCATGGAAGAAGGGTGGCGGGTCATCCGTGTCAACAAATCCCACTCTCCCCATGCGGTCATCGCCCGAATTCGCACCGCCCTTCTCGATCGCGGTTGGATCCCCTAAATCCCACCTCCAGCCCCACACCCTCTCCAGGGGTCGCGTGCGCTAGAAACGCCGCCATTCCCCGTCATATGGCGGCGTTTTGAGCGCACGCGGGGCCGTGCAGCGGGGCGCCCGCTAGATCGAGAAGGGGGCGCCGAGGTGGAGCTCCGAGCGTGACCAGAGCGACTCTGCGACCGCGGGGTCGAGCGAGGTGCGCGTGGGCTCCTGCAGCGTCGGCAGGCCGCGCGTGAGATAGCGAGGGCCGTAGTAGTCGCCGCCACGGGCATCCGGGTCGACGGCCGCACTCACCGTGGGCCAGGCCCCGGCGTCCTTGCCCTGAGCACCGAAGGACTGCAGGGTGTCGGCGAATCGGCTCGCACGCGACGGCTGATTGACCCCGCGGATGCCCGGCGTCAGACCCGAAATCGAGTAACCGGGGTGTGCCACGAGGCTTTGCACCCCGTCAGTGCCGCCGGCTCCGGCCGCCCGCAGCCGTCGATCGAGCTCGAAGCCGAACACCTGCATGGCGATCTTCGACTGCGCGTAGGCCTTCCACCGGTTGTAGCCGGACTCCAACTGCAGGTCGAGCAGCGGCGAGTCCAGCAGCCGCGAAATCATCGACCCGAGCGCGACGACCCGGCTGCCGGGCGTGCGCCGCAGAGCCGGCAGCACCCGCGCGGTGAGCGCGAAATGGCCGAGGTAGTTGGTCGCGAAGACCAGTTCGTGCCCGTCGGGGCTCAGCTCGCGCGTGCGCGGCGGGTGCACGATGCCCGCGTTCAGGATCAGCCCATCGATCCGCGGCAGCTCCAGCAGCGCATCCGCGGCACGGTGTACCTGGGTGAGGTCGCTCAGGTCCAGCGGTATCGCCGACACGGATGCCCCGGGCACCCGGGCGTGGATGGCCGCGACCGCGGCTTCCGTCTTCGCGAGATTGCGGCAGGCCAGCACGACGTGGGCGCCCGCAGCGGCGAGTTGCTCGGTGGTGAAGTAGCCGAGGCCGGCGTTGGCGCCGGTGACGACGAAGGTCTTCCCGAACTGGGCCGGAAGGGCGCGCGACGCCCCGGGGAGCGCGGAGGTCTGAGAAGTCATGAGGTGGCCGGCGACGTGGTGGCGGAAGAATCGGGGCTGGTGCCCACGACCGGCCGTGCGACATCCGTTCGTGCCCCCGCAGCTCGCGGCGCGGACCCGTTCGCCGACTCGGTGCCGGCGATCTTCTCGTGGTGGTGGATGACCTCGGCGATGATGAAGTTCAGGAACTTCTCGGCGAAGGCCGGGTCGAGCCGAGCCTCCTCGGCCAGTCCGCGCAGTCGCTGGATCTGCAGCAGCTCCCGCTCGGGGTCGGCGGGGGGCAGGCCGTGCGCGGCCTTGAGCCGTCCGACCTGCTGGGTAAACTTGAACCTTTCCGCCAGCAAGTGGATCAGCGCGGCGTCGATGTTGTCGATACTCTGACGGATGCTGCCCAGTTCGTCGATCGCTTCCTGCCCCGCGCCGGCGGGCAATTCCTCGTGTGCAGCCATGGTTCGACGATACCGTTTCGCGCGCGGTGACCGCACGACCGGCACTGCCCGCCGTCTTCGATGGAGGCCGCGGGCTACCACCCGGAAGCGGTCACCCGCTCCAACGCATTCCACGCCCGCTCCGCCGAGGTCGACAGTTCCGGTCGACTTCGCCCGGCGCGCGAGTCGATCTCGACCGGAAGTGTCGATTCCGGCGCCATACCGGTCGCCATTAACTCCGTGACCGCTGCAGCGGCGCGGGCGACTCCGCCGACCCGGACGACCCGGACGACCCGGACGACCCAGACGACTCCGCCGACCGGGCCGCCCTCACCGGCCGCGCCAACCGCCGCGCCGACCCCGCCCGCCCAGGCAAGCGCAGCCGCCGCTGGGTCAGCAGGATGCCGAGCAGCACCAGCGCCGCCCCGGCCGGCTCGTGCCACGAGAAGGTCTCCGAGAGCACGAGCACCCCCAGCAGCACCCCGACGACGGGTGTGACATACGTCACCGTCGACGCGTTCGTCGGTCCCCAGGCGCGCAGCACGTTGATGTGCCAGATGTAGGCCACGCCAGTGCCGAGCGCGCCGAGAGTGAGCAGTCCGGCCACGATCGGCACGGTCAGTGCCACCGGATGCGCCGCCACCACCGGGGTGGCCACAAGCATGATCGCCCCGGCGATGCCGATGTTCAAGAACGCGAAAGTCGCGGGGGCGATCGGCCGGCCGCTCAGGAACCGGCGGGTGTAGCCGAACGTGAAGCCGTAGCAGACCGCCGCGCCCAGGCAGGCCAGCTGGCCCCAGAGGTCGCCGGTCAGGGCCGCGTAGCGCCACGGCGCGATGATCACGACCACGCCGGCGATGCCCACGAGGATGCCTGCCACCTGCCCGCGCGCGAGCCGCTCCACCCGGAACGCGAGCGTCGCCATCACCGCGGTCATGATCGGCGTCACGGCGTTGTAGATGCTGGCCAGACTCGACGACACGTACTGCTCCGCCCACGCGAACAGAAGGTGCGGCACGACGCATCCGGTGATCGCGATCACCAGGAAATGCAGCCAGACCATCTTCTCGCGCGGCAGCACCGGCCCATTGGCCACACGCGGACGGCTGGTCAGCACGATCAGGCCGAGCGTGAAACCGCCGAGCACCAGCCGCGACCACGCCACTTGGCCGAACGTGACCCCCTCGAGGGCCACTTTCATGAACAGGAAACTGGATCCCCAGACCACACCCATGCCCAGGAACTGCAGGGTGACCCGGGTTCGTCCGGCGGCGGGAACGTCTCTCACCTGCCGACTGTACCGCGCCCCGCCGACACTCCGCACGGGTGCCGGACTGGTGCCAACCGCCGCGGCCGAAAGCCGCCGATCATTGGCAATGAGTGACCCGCCGCGCGCGCGAACGAATTCGACGGAGATTTTCACGAAAACGGATGCTGCGGGCCGGTTTTCGGCTCTTGGCGGCAAAATCTCCGTCGAATTCGTTCGGGCATTGAGCACGGAACCCACTCCGCACGGACGCGCTCGACCGCGGCCCGCTGCACGCGCCGAAGCGCGCCGGAACGCGCCGGAGCACGCAAACGGGCATCCGGCGGTGCCGCCGTCAGGCCACTTCTCTCGTCTCGAGCGGCCGCACCCGGTACTGAACCGAACGCGCGCCGTACCCGTCGAGCCGCGCCCGCAGCCCGGCCCGCACCCGAGGCCACTCGCTGTCGAGGATCGAGTAGATCACGGTGTCCCGCCAGCTGCCGTCGGCCCGCCGCCGCTCCCGGCGGATAATCCCCTCATACGTGGCCCCGATGCCCGCGATAGCCGCGCAGGACCGCACGTTCATCACATCCGCCTGGATCTTCACCCGCCCGAACCCATGGTCGAAGGCCAGCCCGAGCAGTAGTAGCTTCGTCTCCGCGTTGACGGCGGTGCCCCAGACCCGCGGATCGTAAGCGGTCCAGCCCACGTGGGCCGACTCGTGTTGCAGGTGCAGGTCGCCCAGCGTGGACATGCCCACGAGGTCACCGGCGTGCGGGCCGCCGGCCAAGCGCACCGCATAGGGCAGTCCCGCCCAGTGAACGTAGGCATCCGCCCAGTCGGTGAACTCGGCCGGGTCCGTGCGGAGCCCGCCCGGGCCACCGCCAAAACCGCCGTCGAAAACCATTGGATGCGCGATCGCGCCGTGCAGCTCGGACAGCAGCGCACGGGTGAGAGGTTCGAGCCGCACATAGTAGCCCACGATGGCGATGCTCTGAGGTCGTTCGGCAGTCATGCCGACACTGTGGCAGCGCCAGGTTGCCACCGAATGAACGGCAGCGGTCAGGTCGGCGCGAACGAATTCGACGGAGATTTTGGCGAAACCGGATGCCGCGGGCCGGTTTTCGCCCTCCAGCAGCAAAATCTCCGTCGAATTCGTCAGGGCACCGAGCGGAGGCCTTCAGCACCGCCCGCAGCCCGCCGTTCACAGCCCGTGGCCCGCGGCCCACAGCCGCGCTTGCCTCAGTCGACGAGATCGTGGCGCGAGATGATCTCCTCGCGGCCAGGACCGACGCCGATCGCCGAGATGCGGGCGCCGCTCATCTTCTCGATCGCGAGCACGTAGGCCTGCGCGTTCCGCGGCAAGTCCTCGAAGGTGCGGGCGCCGGTGATGTCATCGGTCCAGCCGGGGAAGTCCTCGAAGATGGGCTTTGCGTGATGGAAGTCGGACTGCGACACGGGCACCTCGTCGAAGCGCACGCCGTCGACGCTGTACGCGACGCAGACGGGAATCGTGTCCAGGCCGGTCAGCACGTCGAGCTTGGTCAGCACGAAGTCGGTCACCCCGTTGATGCGGGCCGTATAGCGGGCGACGGGCGCGTCGTACCAGCCGCAGCGGCGCGGGCGCCCCGTGGTGGTGCCGAACTCGAAACCGTTGGCGCGCAGGAACTCGCCCGACTCGTCGAACAGTTCGGTCGGGAACGGGCCGGCGCCGACGCGGGTCGTGTACGCCTTGACGACGGCGATGATCCGGTCGATCCGGTTCGGGCCGATGCCCGAGCCGGTCACGGCGCCGCCGGAGGTCGCGTTCGAGGAGGTGACAAACGGGTAGGTGCCGTGGTCGACATCCAGCATCGTGGCCTGGCCGCCCTCGAAGAGCACGGTCTTTCCGGCGGTGAGGGCCTCGTGCAGCAGCAGGGCGGTGTCGGCGACCATCGGGCGCAGACGCTCGGCGTAGCTGAGCAGGTCCTGGACAATTTCGTCGACCGTGATCGCGCGACGGTTGTAGACCTTGACCAGCAGGTGGTTCTTCTGGGCCAGGGCACCCTCGACCTTCTGGCGCAGGATGTTCTCGTCGAACAGGTCCTGCACGCGGATGCCGACGCGGTTGATCTTGTCGGCGTAGGTCGGGCCGATGCCACGGCCGGTGGTACCGATCTGGCGCTTGCCGAGGAAACGCTCGGTGACCTTGTCGACCGTGCGGTGGTACTGGGTGATGATGTGAGCGTTGGCGCTCACCTTGAGTCCGGACACGTCCACGCCGCGGGAGATCAGCGCGTCAAGTTCTTCGAAGAGCACCTCAATGTCGACGACCACGCCGTTGGCGATGATCGGCGTGACACCGGCGGTGAGGATGCCTGACGGCAGCAGGTGCAGCGCGTACTTCTCGGTGCCGATGACCACGGTGTGGCCGGCGTTGTTTCCCCCGTTGAATTTGACCACGTAGTCAACCCGGCTGCCGAGGAGGTCGGTGGCCTTGCCCTTGCCCTCGTCGCCCCACTGGGCTCCGATCAGAACGATCGCTGGCATTTAGTTTTCTCCTCGGATAAAGAACGCCTCGGTGGGCGGGGCCGGGTCGGTGGCCCGGTAGCCGTCCGGTGTGCTGGTCTCCTGATCAAGGCGGCTGATCACCGTGGGATCGGCGCCGTTCAGGAAGGTGGTGAGACGGTCGAACTCGTTCTGTTCATTGATCTCGCCCGCGGCCCGGCGCAGCGCATAGAGCGCCCGCAGGACTCCGCGATTGGGTTCGTGGGTCCAGCGCACCGGGCCCTGGCCGTGCCAGCCTGCCTTGCGGAGCGCGTCGAGGCCGCGGTGGTAGCCCACGCGCGCATAGGCGTAGGACTCCAGGGTTCGACCCTCGAGGTACGTGGCGTCGGCCAGCACGGCCCACGCCAGGGAGGACGTCGGATGGGCCTCCACCACGCCGGAAATACTGCCGCTATCGGCTCGGCGGAGCGCCTCGATCACCTCCGGTTCCGCGGGAAGAAGGGTCTCGGGCTGCTCAATCAAATTGTCGCCGGTCACACTCGATCCTAACAAGGCCCGGACCGCTCCTCGCCGAACAGGCCACCGGAGAGGGAACCGAGGATGGCCGCGGCGACCTCGTCCCGCGGCCGGTCCGGTTCGAAAACGAGCCATTCCAGGCCCGCCATCAGCACGGCACCGAACACGCTCGACGCCATCAGACCGCAGGTCGCGTCGGCACGGCTGCCCGGCTTCGCCTCCGCGATCGCGTCGGCGAACACGGCGAGGGCCTCGTGCCGTAGCGCAAAGAGCGTCTTCTGCCAGGTGCGGTCGGTGCGGAAGATCTCCGCCGCCATCAGCTTGGACAGTGCTGTGTTCGCCGCGATCCGGTCGAGCAGCGCGCGCACCAGCGCCTCGAGGGCCGCGCTGCCGTGCAGGCCGGCCGAAGCGGCGCGGAGGGTTTCGGCGAGCGCGCCGACCCCCTCCTGCAGCAGTTTCTCGAACAGTTTGTCTTTGGAGCTGAAGTTGTAATACAGGCTGCCCTTGGCCACCCCGGCCCGCTCGGCGACCTCATCCATCGTGGTGCCGCTGATGCCCCTGGTCGCGGCGAGCTGCAGCGTGGCGTCGAGGATGGCGCGTTTCGTTCCGGTGGCGCGTGCCATTGGAGTTCCTTTCCACGGGCAGGTTCGGTGCCGGCAGGTTCGGTGCCGGCAGGTTCGGTGCCGGCAGGTTCGGTGCCGGCAGGTTCGGTTCGGTGCCGGGGCCGCGCTAGATAGTCAGTTCGGGGTGCAGCCGGCCCACGGTCCAGATCCTCTGGCGGCCGGCGCTCCAGGCGCTGATCGCGACCGAGCCGACCAGCATCACGGCGAGGACGGCAACCGAAACCCACAGTCTAGAGTCGATGCCTCCGGTGATCAGTTCGCGCAGCCCGGTCACGACGTACGACGCCGGCATGAACGGATGCAGCACCTGGAAGAACACGGGCGTGGTCTCCACCGGATAGGTGCCGCCCGACGAACTCAGCTGCAGCATGAGCAGCACGAGGCTGACCACGCGGCCGGCCGCGGTGCCGAGCAGGATGATGAACATCTGCTGCAGAGCCAGGAAGGCGAGCGTCGTCAGGTAGAGGAACGCGCTCATCCCGAACCAGTGTTCGGGCTGCAGGCCGATGCCGTAGACCAGCACGAGCACCATGATCACGACCTGGGCGAGCCCGATGGCCATCGCCGGCAGGAAGCCGGTCATGGTCGAGCGCAGCCCGGAGGCGGCGCTGGCGAGGGCCCGGGTTGGCAGAGCCCGCAGGATCAGCCAGGTGATCAGCCCGCCGACGAAGGTGGCCAGGGCCAGGAAGAAGGGTGCGAACCCCTCGCCGAAACTGTCGGAGGCGTTCTCCCACTTCTGCACGAGCGTGACCGGGCTGGCGATTACGGCCGTCTTCTTTGCAATCTGGTCCGCGGTGAGGTCGGGCGCACTTCGCCCGCCCGTGGTGAGGGAGTCGGCGAGGGTGCCGCTGCCGGCGGCGAGTTCGGCGGCGCCGGTGTTCAGGCTCGCGCCGCCGTCGACGAGCTGCCGGGTGCCGTCGGACAGTGACCCCGTGCCCTCGCCCAGCAGCTCGCTGCCGGCGAGTACGGAGTCCGCCCCGGAGGCCGCGGTGGCGGCCCCCTCGGCCAGGGAGGCCGCGCCGGCCGAGAGTTGCCCGGCACCGGTGGCCACCTGGGCGGCGCCGGAAGCCCCGGCGATCAGCTTGCCGGAGAGTTCCCCGGCTCCGGTGGAGAACTGGTCGCTGAGCCCGGCATAGGTCTGGGTCTGGGTGAGCGCGCCTTGGGCACCCGCGTTCACGGCGCCGGCGCCGGCGTCGAGGTGCTCCACGGCCGGCAGGAACGCCGACGCGGGGGTGCCTTCCGGTGCCGCCTGTATCTGCAGGAGCAGGTCGTGCAGTCCGGTCGACACCGAGGCGGTGCCGCCGGCCAGCGTGCCGGTTCCCGCGGCGATCTGGTCGGCGCCGTCGGCGAGCTGCACCGATTTCTCGGAGAGGGTCGCGGCACCCGTGGCGGCGGCCTGCATCCCCTCGGACACCTGCACGGTGCCGTCGGAGAGGGTCACCGAGGAGCCGGCGAGCGCCCGGGCGCCGTCGGACAGCGTGTCCAGTCCGGTCGCCAGGGTGCCGGCGCCGTCGGTGAGGCGCGCAACGCCGTCGTCGAGGGTGAGCGCTCCCTCGGCAAGGGCATCGAGGCCGACCAGGAGGGAGCCGGTCCCGGCCGACGCTGTGGTGAGCCCGTCGAACAGCCGGCCGGCGCCACCCGCTGCCGAACGGATGCCGTCACCGGCCTCGTTCACCCCCACCAGGAGCGCATTGACGGTCTGGTCGCCGATCTCGGTGGCGACCGCGTCCCGCAGTTGAACCATGGCCTGCTTGCCCATGGTCGTGGCGAGAAAACTGTTGCTGTCGTTGTAGTCGACCTGCACGGTGGCCGAAAGCGGGGTGTCGGTGCCGGCGGAGACGGCGCTGGCCGAGAAGTCGCTCGGGATGGTGACCGAGAAGTAGTAGTCGCCGTCCCTGACGCCCGCGGCGGCATCCGCCCCGTTCGTCACGGTCCAGCCGAGCTCGTGGCCGTCGACCAGCTCGTCAACCAGGTCCTGGCCGGCGGTGACCGGTTCGCCGTCCCGGCTGGCGCCGGCGTCTCCGTTGACGAGCGCCACGGGGAGGTGGTCGAGTTCGTGGTCGGGCGCCCAGAAGGCCCAGAGGTAGAGCGCCCCGTAAATGAGCGGGATGAACATAAGCACGACGAGGGCGATCTTGGGCATCTTGCCCTTGCCGAAGCGGTGCAGTTCGGTGCCGGAGGAGAGGAAGGCGAACATTCAGCGGGTCTCCTGATTCAATGGAACTGCCGAGGTCATCCCGGCCTTGGTCATCACGACAACGGCCGGGTCGATGCCGAGCTCGGCCCACATCTCGGTTTCGGGCGCGGTCGCGGACGCGATCACGCTGGTTCCGGCGGCGGCGACACAGGCGAGGCGCTGCCAGAGGATGCGCCGGGACTCCGGTGCGTGCACCTGCTCGACCTGGTCGAAGAAGAGGATGCTCGGCTCGTTCATGACCGCGAGCGCGGCCCGCAGCAGCACGGTCTGCACCTCATTGAGGTCCCAGATCACAGTGTTGGCAGCCGGAATCGGCACGCCGCCGAACACGGGGGCGCAGACGCGGCGCACCTCGGTGTCGTCGACCGAGCGGATGAACGCCCACCAGGGGGAGATCCAGGCCGTGCGCTCACGGATTGCGGCGCCGACGGTGACCGATTCCTCGAGGGTGTCGATGTCGTGGAAGCCGGAGATGCCGGTGCGCTTCTGCACCCGGCGGGCCCGGCGGGGCAGCTCGTGGCCAAGCACCTCGAGGGTTCCCTCGCTCGGCTTCATGCGACCGGCCAGGGTCAGCATCAGGCTGGTGCGGCCGCTGCCAGTGGGGCCGCAGAGCACGGTGAGGCCGGTGCCGGCCTCAAAGCTCAGGGGCCCGTAAACCGAGCCCCGCTTGAATCGCAGGGCCAGGTCGTGCGCCCTCACTGTCGACTGCACGTCGATCCTCTCGTTTGTACTGACTAGTCAGTATAGAACAAGGGATCGACGTGACGCTTGCCACGGCTCAAGCCGGCGCGCCCCGGGTGCCGCCCGGACGGTGACGTGGCCTTCGCCACGTTGAACGCCGTTCTGGCCGCGGCTAAGACTCCGGAGTACCGGATGCTGCGCGACGACGCGGGAATGTCACCGCGTCGCCGCGGCTGGGAAGCTTCGCGAGCTCGGCCTCCGCGGGGGTGGGAGCTTCGGCCGGGGCCGGGAGGGTCGACCAGCGCAGCAGAGCGGCGGCGCTCGTCTCCGCCGGAAGCTCCCCGGGAGACACCACCATCACCCGCGCATCCGTCAGCATCGCCGCCCGGATCAGCGCGTCGGCGGCCGGCACCGAGCCGAGCTCACTTGCGCCGAGGGCATCGGCCGAGGTGGCTGCCAGCCACGGCTCGCGGTCGAGGGCGATCAGAGTCGTCCCCGCCATCCGGTCCGGGGCC
Source organism: Cryobacterium sp. TMT1-62 (assembly GCF_004403145.1). Classification (NCBI taxonomy): domain Bacteria; kingdom Bacillati; phylum Actinomycetota; class Actinomycetes; order Micrococcales; family Microbacteriaceae; genus Cryobacterium; species Cryobacterium sp. TMT1-62. The sequence goes on from NZ_SOGZ01000005.1 coordinate 48,569, forward strand.
AGCATCAGCACATCGACCTGGCCCTGCTGCAGGGCCCGCACCACGGCCGCGAAGTCGAGCTCGGAGAGGCCGCTGCCCTGTCCCGTCCCCAGCCGCTCGAGGGCGTCGTGCTCCTCCTGCGCGAGAATTGCCGCGAGGTGGCGATTGAGGTCACCTTCGAGTTCCTCCTGCGTGGCACCATCCGGGCGGGTGTTCGTGGCAACGACGTGCAGCACCTCGCGGCTGGCGGGAGAGAGCTGGTCGACGAGCAACTGGCGGGCACGCACGTCGCCGGTGAGCACGAGCAGCTCGGCCTTACTGTCCCGCACGACCTCGTCGATCGCGGCAGCGATCTGGCCCTCGTTGCGCTTCCACACCTCCTCAGTGCGGTGCTGATAGCGCCCGTTCGCAAGGAAGTCGTCTTCGGAACCCACCTTCGTGAGAAACTCCGTGTCGCCCTCCACCTTCACCTTGGAAACCGGGTGCGAGCGGCTGAGCCGGTAGAGGGTGACCTCGCCGCCGTCGCGCCCGGCCTCGGCCACCACGTACCTGAGGTCCCGTGGGCGGTGGATCAGCAGGGGGATCAGAGCGGGCACCGGCCCGTAGGAGACCAGCAACTCGCCGAGCGGCTCCCCCGAGAGCACCTCGTTGAATTCGACCACGCCCTGCCGCACGAACATCAGCCTGCCTATCGAACCGCCCACGCCCGGCGGCTCCTCAATCAGCTCGATGATGGTGCTGATGTCGATCTCCGGGGCACCGGCATCGGTCAGCGCCTCCCGCAGGGTGCGCTGGCGCAGGGAAGAGGTTCGCCGGGGGTTCTGCGCATCCTGGGTCACGTCAACGTAGGCACTCGACACCGAACCGGATCGACGGTATAAGTCCGCGAGCCCCTCATTACCGAAATCAGCCATTGCGGAGTCCTTTCTGTGGCAGTTTATCAACCACGGTATCCCCGGGTTCCGGCGTTCACAACCCTGCCGGACGGTCCGCAGCGGAGCGGAAAAGCTGCCCCTCTCCGGTCGTTACAGGGCGGTCTGCTGGTGCGTCGCGACGCACCAGCCGCCGTCGGCGAATACGTAGGTCGTGGCCGCGTTCGCCTCGATCACCTCGTCGCCGCGGTGGGCCAGGAGCCGGTAGACGAGCACCCCGGCGTGTTCGTTCTGGCGCACCACGGCCGGCTCGCGGAGCTGGTAGCTCGTGATGGCGGGCATCTCCTTGAAGAAGGCGATCGCTTCGTTGCGGGTGACGATCCTGCCCGGCAGGATCAGCAGTCCGTCCGCGGTCATCGTTCGCCGGTAATAGTCTCCGCCGCGGCCGGCGAGAATCGCCTGCCACCCTTCGTGCTCTTCGTGAAGGAGGCGGGCGGGCAGATCGTCAGTGATCGCAGTCATGACCCAACGCTAGCCCCTCAAAGCACCGACTGAGCCTCTGGGAGCGGGACTGAGTTCTGGATCTGCGGCCGGGCGAGCCGCCCGTCAGTACGGCGCCGGGTCGAGCTCGGGATCGGGCTCGGACTCGGGCTCGGGCTCGGACTCAGCCGCAGGCGTGCGCGGTTCCGGTGCGGGTCTCGGCACAGGCGACGCCGAGCGGATGACCGTGGCCGGCTCACTCACGAACGTGCGCCCGGTCGGCGACGTCCACTCAAGCGTGCCGTCACCGAGGTGCAACACCCGCCA